>CAYMRN010000318.1:0-2671 GCA_964392855.1 uncultured Sphaerochaeta sp. | reverse complement strand
CGATCAGCTCCGTAGATTGCACGGACAACCTCTGTACGGCCGGAACCAACCAACCCGAACAGGCCAAAGATCTCACCAGCCTTGACGGAAAAGTTGATATCCTTAACCCTTATATCCCTATTCAGGTTCTCAACACGCAAGAGTTCCTCGCCCTTTGGAAAGCGCTTGATATTATACATATCACTTAAGGACCTTCCGACCATCAAGGAGATCAGCTCATCCTGGTCTGTTTCAGAAACAGGCATGGTCTTTATATGTTTCCCATCTTTTAGGACCGTCACAGTATCACAGATGGTGAATATCTCTTCCAAACGATGGGATATGTAAATTATAGATATTCCATCAGCTTTGAGCTTGTTAATAATTTCAAACAGGATCTCAACCTCTTCATTGCTCAGAAGTGCTGTAGGCTCATCAAAGATGATAAGCTTGGACTTTTTATGCACTGTCTTGGCTATTGCAACCATCTCCTGCATTGCAGGGGACAAGGAGGTTATCCGTAGCTTGGGATCAACATTTACATTGAGCGCCTTCAATGTCTCTTCGGTCTTCTCGTATACATAGGGCCAGTCAATCAGACCATTTTTCTTTCTGGGATACTGCCCAAGGAAAAAATTCTCCCCTATCGACAGGTCGGAAGCCAGTGTAAGGTCCTGATAGACAGCGGCAAGGCCCAGTTTGCTAGCCTCAATTACATTGGCTACCCTAATCTCCTCACCCTGTAGCTTTATGGAACCAGCATCCTCTTTATAGACACCCATAATGATCTTGATGAGCGTTGACTTGCCTGCACCATTTTCACCAACCAGTCCATGAACCTCTCCCGGGTATATTGTCAGATCCACATCGTCCAAGGCCTTGACTCCAGGAAATTGTTTGTAAATCCCCTTCAATTCCAGAAATGATGCTTTCTCCACATGGGCCTCCTTTGTCAATTTGTATAATTTAGCAAACCAAGCCCCCTCAGGATCTGAAGGAGCTTGGAATTACATGCAATCACCTGGCAATCAATACTTCTTGAGGGTAAACGGATCAAGGATGCCCTGGATTTCAGGATTGTTGACATTGTGCTTTTCTACAGCCACAACACCGGTATCCACATACTCGGGAAGTTTCTCGCCCTGGATAGCCCTGACAGCTGAATCTACGCCCTTATACCCCATTCCATAGGGATCCTGGACCATGATGGCTTTCAACACTCCACTCTTGATGGCTGCGACTTCTTCAGGATCGGAATCGTAGGCGGTAACTATAATCTTGTTTCCGAGCTTCTGTTCGCTGATAGAACGGGCAACACCATCGGCTGAGTGGTTATTGTCTGCAAAGATACCAACGAGATCCTTTCCATAGGTTGTGATCAGATCTTCTGTCACTGACATCGCCTTGATAATGTCATTATCGACATATTTGGTATCGATCAGCTGAATTCCAGGAATCAGTTGCTTGATTCTTGTTACAAAACCGATATCACGGTCTGTCAGGACCTGCACGCCAGCCATTGCACTGACTACTGCAATCTTCTTTCCAGCGGTGGAGATGTTGTTCTTCTTCAAGTACTCAAACATCTTGTCGGCAGCCATTGCACCTCCGACACTATTGTCGGTAGCAAGGAACGAGTGCACTTTCTTGGTATTGACCCTGTTGTCTACAGTGATAATCTTGATGCCCTTATCATAGGCCATCTCAATTGCTGGTACTGTTGCATCAGAACTGGTAGATGCTATGACAATAGCGTCCGGATTGGTAGAAATAACGTTTTCAAGAATGGCAACCTGCTTGTCGATGTCTGCCTCTGAAGGCGGACCATAGGTGGTGATCTTCACTAGGTCTGGATGCTCGAAGCCATAGTTTTGAGCTCCTACCAACAAATACTGCCAGAAATCTGAGTCTGTTGCCTTGATGATGACTGCGATATCATAAGGTTTCACTCCCTTAGGTCCCGTCTTTGTCTCCTGTGTACCTTGGGCAAACAGGCTCATAGATGCGATGATGCTAATCATCAGCAGAGCACATAAAAATCTCTTACCAACGTTCTTCATAGATTCCTCCTTAGGTTATATCAACCTCTACCAACTACTATGCAATATGCATGCCAAAATTGAACATAAAGATGCTATCTTCTCATATTTTTATACTGTTAAACATTTTAAATAAGTATTATGTATCTATGCCAACAAAACACTAGGACACTTTTGACAATGTATGTACAAAATAAGCATACATAATGTTCATATATTGAACATGTCTTTGAACACAAGCAGATACAATGCACACATCCCTTTCTGCATAGGCAGGGAACCAACTTCTTGCTGGCTATCTCAGATTCACTAGCCTAAGGCAATAGCAGATATCATCTGCACTATCTGCCCATAGGCTTGTGGATAGATAGAGGTCTTCCCTACATTTATTTACTTATCGGTTTAGTTAGTTTATATTTACTTTTACTAGATTTAGTAAAAAGGGGTAACGCATGAGTTCACTACCTAACCTCTCTCAAGTTCAGGATTTTGCCAAGGAAATCCGTACAAAGATACTCTACACTATCGGAAAGCTTGGGGTAGGACACATAGGGGGGTCCCTATCCATAGCAGATATCCTGGCCCTCCTGTATGGAGGGGAGATGAAGATCGACCCTGAGAATCCCCTCTGGGAAGAGCGGGACATGCTGGTC
>CAYMRN010000317.1:0-2676 GCA_964392855.1 uncultured Sphaerochaeta sp. | reverse complement strand
GAATCCCTCTTTGCAGAAGGCTCAACAGGATCCTGCTCTTGGGAATTGCATGTCTCATCAACCAAGGCCATGGCAAAGACAACCGAAGGAGGCGATGCCCCAACCCTTTTGAAAGGGGTAAGGTTTTCAGCATCCTGTGGGGGACCTGCAGAGGGCGGGTCCTCTGCAGGCGACTCAATTGAACCCTCCTCTGGGCTAAGAGGATCGTTTTTTTGAGGAAGGCATGTCTCGTCAACCAGGGCCATCGCATAGACAACCGAAAGAGGAGGTGGTTCTCTTTGCATGAGCAGGGCAAGCTTTTCCTCTTTCATCGTTGTGAGGGACGCTTGCAACTGCTGGGCTTCCTGCTGCAAAAGGGCCAGGGAAGAGGAGGTCTCACCCTCCAAATCCTGCAACGAGCTAAGCTTCTGCTCCCCTTTGGTCGTCGCTTCCAGCAGAAGGTCCAGCTCCTCCCTGAATCCCACTAGAGAGGTATGTTCAGATGTCCCCAGCAACTCAATAATACCCCTGCCCTCTTCAATGCGTGAGGAGAGCTCCTTCAGGTACTGGGAGACTACGCGTATCATGGCTTGGAAGGAGACGTCTGTTTTCTTGAGGGTCATCTCAAAGATCTTGGCCATCTCGCCATAGCACTGTCGGACAAAACCCTGCATCTCGGCAGTTATCTCACAGAGCATGTTCTCCTTGATGGAGGAGAGCTCGCCTTCCTGTATCTTTTGCTGTTCGATATGGCTTGCCTGCAGCTCTGCAAACGCATGCTGAAGGTCCTGCATCTTCTGTTCAGCTTGCTTGTGTCCTGATTGCAAGGCCGTATCATACTGGAGCAGTTGCTCATCTCCCCTCTCACCTAGCTGACGCAACTTGGCCAGCTGACTTGCCACAAGGTCAAGGGATGCATCCTGGTGGCTCTTGAGGGTTTCAGTATGGGCACGTAGCTGGCCAAGGGCCTCTTGTTCGACCCTATGCACCTCCGCCTCATACTCTTGGAGCCTGGCAAACGATGCTCCCTGCATCTCCTTGATCCGCAGTTGCTGCAGGTGCATGTTCTCTTCACCCTCTGCAATCTGCTTCTCCACGCTCCCCTTGAACTGCTCAAAGCGCAGGTCAAAGTCCGATAGGGTATCCTCGACACGGCTGAGGTTGGCTATCTCTGCCTTCATCGCCGCTATACGGTTCTCGACCTGCGTTGTTGCGCCCTGCAGTTGTGTCAAGGATATCTGGTAGGTGGCCAGCACCTTCTGCAATGCAGCGAGATCATCGCTGCGGGCCTCCAGGTCTGTCAGTTGCGAATCAACATGGCTCATGAGCAGGTGTGACTCATCTATCTTCTTGCTGATGCGCTCTTCGGCCTTCTGTGCGCTCTCCTTGAATAAGGTCTGGCTATTCTCAACATTCTTGAGTAGTGCCTGTGCCCTTTTCCGGATGAGATCTGCCCGTTGGTTGCGCTTGTCGTCAGAACGCAACAAGAAAATGATGATCAACGTCAGAATAAACAGGACAACCGGCAACAATAGCTCAAAACCCATAGGAGACCTCCATGATTCAGAATACCAGAGAAATAAACTCCTTCCAAGAACTGATTACCAGATCAGAGTCAGGATACCCTCTCTTCGATGAGGTGATAAGGGCTGAGTACATTCCCGAGCGCTTTGCTCCCTGGCAATCCTTGCTATAGCTATCCCCTACATAGAGCACTTCAGAAGGGGATGCCTCAACATGGGCCAAGAGATAGGAGAATGCTTTGGCACTGGGCTTCAGGTAGCCACTGTCCTCAGAGCTGAGAGCAACATCCACAAGATCTGCAATGCCGAGGGTCTCCAGTTTCCTTTCAACAGGAAAGTCACTGAAGACAACAATCTGCACTCCTTCTTCCTTAGCCAGCAACAGAGCCTCCCGCATATGCGCATACGCCTTGATGGAGAGAAAACTCTGCTTCCAGGCATGATAGAACTGGTCATCTATGCGCTTTCTCATACGCTCAGTGTTCTCTTCGGTTACCGGCCTCCCATACCGCTTAAGCATCAGGTTGGCCTGACGATCGAGCAAGCCGTCACGGTTTTCAGGCTCGGTACTCTCCAGCTCCTGGACCAGACGATACTCCTGCCTTACCCCATTGAAACGCAGTCCCAGCATAAGGGAGGGGAAGACAGAGCGAACCATACGCAGGGTAAGCATATGCTTGGGATAGAGGGTGCCATCGATATCAAGACAGAGGGCTTTGATGTTGTGTTCTTGCAGAAATCCCATCCTAGCCCCGGTTCTTCGTACCGGCGTTCCGCCCCTGCTTTGCACTTCGCTTTGTCGCCTTACCCAGGGCAGCCTTGTTCCCAGGCTTTGTCCCCTTGGACTTGGCAACGGCCTTACCTCCGGTGCGTTTGGCTGAGGGAGCCGCCTTGGCAGGACGCTCGCCCTGTGGGACTTTCCTAGGCCTGTCGTGCAGGGAAGGGTTTCTTTTGCGCTCACGCAAACTTATCTCTATGGGCACTTGGGTAAACCCAAGATCCTTGCGAATGCAGTTTTTCATGTACTGGATATAGGTCTGGGGAAAATCCTTGGTCCTGTTCACAAACAAGAGGAAACGGATCGGGTTTGCACTGACCTGTGTCCCATACATGACTTTGAAGTGACCGGAAGAGCCCCTGGGAGGCTGATAAGCCTCTCCCCACTCCTTGATGG
>CAYMRN010000316.1:0-2707 GCA_964392855.1 uncultured Sphaerochaeta sp. | reverse complement strand
CCCCTAGGCTATATTTCTTGGTAAACCTATGCTGCAGATCGACCAGGTCCTTTGTTGAGAGACCCTGTATCTGCTCCTTAGAACGTATTTTCGCAAACTGAAGAAATGCCTCCGAGGTTTCAAGGCACTCATTTTTACACTGAACCTGAGTGGGTCCCCCACTGAGTACAATCGCCTGGGAAAACAGGTTCTTGGCACTATCCATTGTGTAGAGGAGGCTGACCATGGTCCCTCCTGCCGATTGCCCCATGATGGTCAACCGTGAAGGGTCTCCGCCAAAATGCCTGATGTGCTGCTGTACCCAAGCGAGGCCAAGCAACACATCCGCAAGGCCGTTGTTACCCCTGTAGGAAGGGTCAAGGGAGGAGAAAGAACAGAATCCCCAGATGTTCAGGCGGTAGTTTGTCGTCACCACAACCATCTCGCCTTTTTTTGCCAAGGCAGATCCTTCATACAAGGATTCGCTGCCAGAGCCCTGCTTAAAGGAACCCCCATGAATGTAAAACAACACAGGAAGCAGCTCCCCCTCACTTTGGGGTGTCCATATGTTCAACCTGAGGGAGTCCTCACCAATTTTCTTTCTCAGAAGGCTCTTCTGCGGGCAGATTGGCCCGTACGAGGTGGCATCGAGGACTCCATCCCACCCAGTGGTGGGTAGGGGGCGAGAGAAACGATTCTTTGCATTGAGACTGTGGGCATATTGGATGCCTTTGTAGCTGTAGACCCCTTTGGACAGGGTCCCACCGATAGCCCCTAAAGAAGTTTGTACAACCAGATCTGGTTTTGCCATGGCAGATCTCCCTCTTTTGTATGATAGCCTTCCTGCACTCAGAACACAAGAAAGGGAATCTGCTGATTTTTCCTTGGAAAGTGCCCTGTTTTGGCTTGTCCCTCTCTTGGCATGACGAAGGGCAATTGACATTAGACTCAAAATGGGCACATAGTCGGTAGGCAGATATTTCTTACCAGCAAGGACTGAGCTCATGAATACCAGGACACAAAGCATCTATCGTAAGGGAATGAAGATTCGTCCCTTCCTATTCGCCATACTTTTCAGCGGTCTCGCCTATGGATTCTACCGAGGGGTCCAAGACAACTACCTTGCGGAAATAGTGCACATTACCAAGTTTGAGCGGGGAATAGTGGAGTTTTTCAGGGAGTTACCCGGCCTTCTTCTCATATTCATCCTCGCTGCGATGTACCGTTTCAGTGAAACCAAGGTATTCAAGATCGGCACGGCCATCATGCTTTCTGGTGTTATAGGAATATTGTTTCTGGGCACCTCCAAGGTCCTGGTGATCCTCAGTATGGTCATTTTCAGCTCAGGCGAGCATATTGTCATGCCGATGAAACACTCCCTATCATTGACGCTGGCCAACAAAGGCAAGGGTGGAGCCTCCTTGGGCATCATCTCCAGCATCAGCCACGGAGGAAACATCGTAGGGTTTTTAGGGGTCTCAGCCCTGTTTTTGCTCTTTACAGCGTTCGGAATACCCAAAGGATCTGTAACCGGCTTCAGGGTAGTATTCATCATAGCAGCAGTGCTGCTTGTGCTCTCCACCCTCATCGCCCTTACCATGAAGGACCAAGGAAAGAGTGTACAGCGAAGCCGGATATATTTTCATAAGAAGTTTTCCAAGTACTATATGCTGGAGGTCTTCTATGGGGCTCGCAAGCAGATATTCCTTACCTTCGCCCCCTATGTGCTCATACTTTTCTACGGTGCAGACACCTCCGTAATTGCCTTCCTTCTGGCTATCTGTGCAGCTTTTGGCATGGTACTCTCCCCCCTGATCGGCCGCCTTATAGACCGCCTGGGATATAAGACCATCATGATAAGCGACACGCTCATCCTCATGGTCGTCTGCTTCTTCTATGGCTTTGCCCACCGCATGTTTCCCATGCACATAGCCTTCATTGTCGTCTGCATCAACTTTGTCCTTGATTCGGTGATTTCCCTGGCAAGCATGGCCTCGAATGTCTACGTACAGGACCTCTCCTCCACACCAGAGGAGATGACCGCCACCATTACTACAGGGATATCGGTTAATCACCTGATCAGCGTCATCATCGCCTTGCTCGGTGGCCTTATCTGGGAGAAGCTCGGCATAGAGATCCTTTTTACCCTCTCAGCCCTGCTTGGGCTGGCAAACACCCTGTATGCAGCTACCATCAAGAAGCCGGTCAACCAGATGGATTACTCCCAAACCTCAGGCAATCAGGTGCTCGAGGAGAAGACCTAGGGAAAAACAGAGGCTGAATACGAGATAGACCGGGCCAATGGTGCCCATATTGCTCTGTTTCGTCCTATGGGAAAAGCCTCTCTTCGCCATATTTCTGAAAGACAGGGCACCAAACAGGAAAGAGGGAACCAGTGAGATGACCAGGATTATGGGGTAGACGCCCAGCAAATACAGAAGCAGGACCAATACCGCAAATAGGATGGCTTCACTTCCTAGGAGAAAGGTGGTCCCTCTCGCTCCCAATACGATGGTGAGAGTTCTCCTCCCAGCCTCTGCATCCCCTACACGGTCACAGCTGTTGTTCACTGAAAGTATCATGGCTATCAACACCAGAAACGGCAGGGAAGCAAGCGCAGCTTGTACGGTGACAGTTTGTGCCTGTACAAAATACGAGATAAGAAACAACACCGTGCCCAAAAAAAACCCCGCAAACAGCTCACCGAATGGAGTGCGGGAGATGGGGT
>CAYMRN010000315.1:0-2707 GCA_964392855.1 uncultured Sphaerochaeta sp. | reverse complement strand
GAAGTTTTCACAGTAGGAGAACTTGTAGGAGGGTTCCTTGAAGTCCAGGCCGTTCATCTGGCGGTAGCTGAATGCTGCGATGGTACGCATCTTGGACAGCAGTCTGCTGACGGTGAGGTCAACATTTTCTTCCGGGTCGACATCGGCTATTTCAGGGTAGAAGGCCGAAAGGGAGGCGACCATTGCCGAAAGGATGGACATCGGGTGGGAATCCTGGGGAAAGTCACGGAAAAAGTTACGCATGTCGATATGCAGCAGAGAGTGGCGGTTGAGCATCTCTGCATACTTGTGCCGTTCGGGCAGGTTGGGAAGCTCGCCCTTGATGAGCAGGTGGGCCACCTCGACAAAGTCGCAGTGTTCGACAAGGTCCTCAATGTCATAGCCACGATATCGGAGGACCCCTTCCTCCCCATCGACAAAGCAGATGGAACTCATGCAGGAGCCGGTATTCACAAAGCCAGGGTCGTACGTGATGAGCCCTGTCTCACTGCGGAGTCTGGTTATATCAAGGGATTTCCCCCCCATGTTGTCCGTAATGACAGTCAAGGGCACCTCACGGTTGCCTATGATCAGTTTTGCCCCTTCCTTGTTTATGTCCATGGTACGCCTCCTCTCAGGTGTATGGTAGTTGTATGATGCTATCTGGTAGGTGAAACAGGTTCAGACAGCTCTGAATCAGCTTCACCTGGTATGGTGTATAGGAAACTTCCCACCGGCAAATCTTTGGCAGTGATAGTGAGTTCGCTTACTCTAACCTATTATTCTCTTGTTGCAAATATATGGCATGGATAATCTTCTCATCTTTGCAGGCCAAACCTCAAGCGTCTTCTCTTTCTTCGTTCCAACCTGTATACTCTAAGGCATAGGAGGCTCCTAATGCAGGAAACAACGATGCCTTTGGAGGAAGAGATTGTCGATATTGCTGATTTCTTCAAAGTGTTTGGCGATCCCACCCGTTTGAAGATCCTTTTTCTCCTGGAGAGAGGGGAGAGGGGGGTGAACTCCATCAGTGAAGAGTTGGGTATGCAGCAAAGCACCATAAGCCAACAGCTGAAGCTGCTTCGAGCACGCCGGCTGGTGCGGTTTAGAAAGGATGGCAGAAACGTCCTCTATCGTCTGAATGATGAACATATCCATGACATCCTTGCCTTGGGAATCGAACATTACAGTGAGCTGCTATGAATTATACCCTCCTTACCTTCAGTCCTACAGGCCAGAGCAAGGCGTGTGCCCTTGCAGTGGCAAAAGCTACAAAACAAGAGTTTGTCGAACATGATGTGACCCATTTCATCCAAAGGGAAAAGTCCCTGGCCTTGGAGGACACCACGCTCATTGTCTCCTACCCGGTGCATGGGGGAAGGGTACCCGCCCTGTTTTCCCAATATCTTACAGATCGGGTAAGCTGCACCAACTGCAAGGCCCTGGCAATTGCCAGCTTCGGTAACCGTGCATTTGAGGATGCCCTGGTGGAGATGGAGGACATCCTAGAGGAAAAAGGTGTGCCTCTCATCGGTGCAGCCTCGATAGGGTGCCAGCACAGCTATACCGGCAAGGTAGGCTCCAAGCGTCCTGACTTCGAGGACTTCCAGGTCCTTGACCGCCTTGCAGTCTACCTCAACGGGGAGACTGGGCGGGTACACCCCCCTGGCAACAGGCCGTACAAGCAGGATCTGCCTGTTGCCGACCCCCCATACATGCCCATTCTCAAAAAGGGGGGCAAGATTTCACCCCAGTGCTATGCTGTCTGTCCTACAGGCTCCCTCTCCAAGGAGGATCCAACCATCTGCATCCACTGCTGTGCCTGCATACAGTTCTCAAACAATGACCTCTATATGGACAACCCATGGTTTTCTGACTTCACCGACTTTCTGGAGGATACCTGCCAGGAAAGGGTCGATAGCCTTCTCTATCTTCCCTAGTAAGGCCCCTGCAGCTATCCCCTTTGTGCGTTGGCCATCAGGCGGATAGCGTTGATGTTGATGAAACCCTTACAGTCTACCGGCTCGTAGCCGCCAGCCTTGTCCATGGACCCAAGAGCCTCATCATAGAGGGAGAGGGGGCTGGATACCCCTGCAAAGATGACATTGCCCTTATATAGTACCACTTTGCTCGTTCCTGTCACATGCTTCTGGCTCTGCTCGAATGCTGCGGTGAGCATTTCGAACTCAGGGGCAAACCAGTAGCCGTTGTAGATCAGGGTGGCATACTTTGGCATCAGCGCGTCACGCAGGTGCATGACCTCCTTGTCCATGGTGATGCCCTCAAGGTTGCGGTGGGCTTTCCAGAGGATCTCACAGCCAGGAGTCTCGTACACCCCACGGCTCTTGATCCCGATGTACCGGTTCTCCACCATATCAACACGACCTATGGCATTGTCATGGCCCATCTTGTTCAGATAGAGCAACATCTGCAGGGGATCGGTGACAGTCGTCCCGTCCTCCTCGTTTGTCACTGAGATGGGGATGCCGTCCTTGAACTCGATGCTCAGGAGGGTCTCCTTGTCGGCAGCCTCCTGGGGGCTGAGGGTTATGCTGTACACCTCCTCAGCGCAGCGCAGTGAGGGATCTTCAAGGATGCCTGCCTCATGGCTGATATGGATGAGATTCTCATCTTCACTGAAGGGTTTCTTGGTGGATGCCTTGATGGAGATGCCGTATTTCTTGGCGTATGCTATCATGTCCGAGCGGCCTTCAAACTCTGCAAGCCA
>CAYMRN010000314.1:0-2708 GCA_964392855.1 uncultured Sphaerochaeta sp. | reverse complement strand
GCAGGGCCGTTTCCGCTATGGAGGATATCTCAGAGAGTTCATGGAAATGCATACAGCATATCCAGCAGTCGTTGCTGAGTTCGGTCTCGCAACAGGCATGGGAAATGCTCACTCGAGCCCCGATGGGTATCATCACGGTTCGATGACCGAAGAGGTCCAGGGAACCGGAATCGTGAGAATGTTCGAAGCTATGCGTAATGAAGGATATGCTGGTGGCATCATCTTTGAATGGATGGATGAGTGGACAAAGAAGACATGGACAACCGAACCCTATATGATTCCTTACGATCGCCACATACTATGGCACAATGCGATCGATCCTGAACAAAATTATGGAATCCTTGCATATGAGGCTATCAAACCATCACGTCCGGCAGTTTCTGCTTCAGGATCTAAAGCCATTGAAAAGGTAGATCTCAGCATCGATGCATCATTTTTGCATATCGATATCACCTTCAATACTAAACTTGACTGTAGGAAAGAAAGACTCTTGATCGGCATCGATACATTCGCCCGTGATAAAGGTGAACTCCTCTATGACAAAGAGCTTCCCATCGAGGCCCCTTCAGGTATGGAGTACCTTGTAGTCATAGAGGGTGAGGACTCAGCTAGATTACTGGCTATACCTCCAGCAGATGCTTCCCAGTATGGCTTTGCCACCTATGAAGCACTTCAGAGGACTGGGAATTTCCAGCATATGCGTAAACTCACCAACAAGGCTCGAGCTTTGGAGGACCTCACGCCGATACCTGCAATCTACGAGGATTCCAGCAGGCTCGTATATGGGGATCAAGAGGGATCTACAAACCATTGGATAATCGAGGATAAGAGACTTTTCTTACGCATCCCCTGGGCACGTATCAATGTCTCAGATCCCTCATCCGCTACCGTATTATATGATAGGGGAACCTACTATACCGATCCGTTACGAGATGTCCTTAGTACCACGCAATCGGAAGGAATAGTTGTCTCTTCCGTATTGGTTCAGAAGCTAACAGACGATATTCTAGGAACCTTCTCAACAGCAAGCGATCCAGAGAGCCCAGTGGTTCTTCCTTGGAGTGATTGGAATCAACCAACGTATCAAGAACGGCTGAAAAAGAGTTATGCTATTATTCAAGAGTATTTCACTTCGGAAAGGGAGCAATAGACGATGGATGTATCACAACCAGTGTTACTAGCTGACGGTTTCTGGTGGGTTGGCGCACAACTTGTTGAAAAGAATCTGCAGTGCAACCCCTACCTCTTGATCCAAGGAGGGAGCTCAATCCTCTTTGATGCAGGTTCAGTCTTAGATTTTGAGGTTGTATCAAAACAGGTACAATCGTTGATTGACATCGATAAGCTTGATGCTATCGTTTGCAGTCATCAGGATCCTGATCTCTGCTCAGCCCTCCCTCTCTTTGAAGAGGCTGGTTTCAAAGGTGTATACTGTTGCCATCAACGAGCTGCGAGTTTGATCGCATTCTACGGTGTCAAGCGTCCATTCTACTATGTGAACTTTCATGAGTATTCCTACCCGCTAGCGGATGGAACTACCATCAAGTTCCTGCCTGCCCCCTATTTGCATTTTCCTGGTGCAATCATGAGTTACCTGCAAAACCAAAAAGTCTTGGTCTCTGGAGATCTCTTCGGTTCAATCGGCACTAATTGGCAACTCTATGCGACAGATGAGTACGAAGAGGGGATGAAGACCTATCATGAAAGCTATATGCCCTCCCTCCCATGACTTGTTAAAACCCGTGATGGATCAACTGGCCAATTATGATATCCAGATGATCTGTCCCCAACATGGTAGTGTGATCAACCACAATATTCAGCATTATATCGATGTTCTGAAAGACCTTCAGTGTGGAATATTCCTGAACCCCGTTCGCAAACAGTTAGTAAGTGCTGGAGGATACATTGCCCTCTGCAACCAAATCATCAAACGGTATATTACCATCTATGGTCCAACAGAGGTCCGATCGCTCTTCGCTAAGTCTCAGTTCTCCTATAACGCAAAAAGGCGCATCATTGAAAAGACAAAACTCCCAGAAGGTCAGATTTGGAACAGTTTCTTTGACCTTGTCCTTGAACGTAAAGGTATGGGATGGATTACTATAATGGCACCTTTTGTTGAATTGATGACCAAAGAATATGCGATCACCCTTCCAAAGATCTTTTCTACCATAGTATTCGATAATCTTGCTGATCTACATTCAAAAGAGTCTGAATTACAGGAATTAGTGATTCAGAAATCTGGACTCGAACAGCAGTTACATCAGCTTGAAGAGAGTCTCTATAGAGACCCCATCACTGGACTTTACAATGAGAACTTCCACAAGGTTTTTGTCAAAGAGGCAATGGAGCAAGTCATTGCAGCAGGGACACATTTTCATTTCATCATGATGAGTATCGATAACCTTGCACAGATCAATCTCGACTTTGGTAGTGCTGAAGGCGATAACTCTATGCGTAGACTTGCGACGCTCATAGGGCAGCAGATAGAGCCGACAAGCAATGCTTTCCGTTTTGCTGGAGCAGTCTTTGGTATCTATTGCAGGAAATTGTCGAAAGAGGATGCGGTCAAGCAGGCACAGAATATGCTGCGTTATATTGCTGAGTCTGAAGCGTTCATAGTCCCTATCACCCTCTCGATCGGGCTGTTCTCCACAACTGAACTACCAGATGCCTTGCTCTCTGACCCTGAGCAGATGAAGGATGTC
>CAYMRN010000313.1:0-2708 GCA_964392855.1 uncultured Sphaerochaeta sp. | reverse complement strand
GAAGAACCATCCGCAACTGGTGTAGGCGAAATGCCTGTACTGCATCCCCAACAACAGGGAAGCTACGTTCATACGCTCCTTCGGGTCGAAGGGGTACTTCCTGTTCACATCGGTAAGGAAATCCTCCATGGAGATGAGGTTGGAGATTACCGGGCCGAACATCTCAACGAGCTGGCTTGCCTCAAGGCCCCCTGAAAAAATACGTTTCACTTCCTTCTGCAGGCATGCGTCTATTTTCTTGCCGAGATTGTCGAATGCAGCTCGTAAAGGTGTCCGCCATTTCTGATTCCAGGACTCGTCCCCTCCGGTATGACAGCCACAATCCTTATACCATCTGGATACTCCATGGACGCAAGACCAGCTGGTTCCCTTGCCTGCCTCCCCATCATGGAGAATCGCATGGAGGGTAGCAGGGTGGTTTTCCAAATAGGTGGCGTAGTTGGTAAGCTTGAAATCGGAACGTTCGTGCACTTTCTTGATCAGGGCTGCGAGGGCCATATCCCCGTAGGGTTCATGGTGACCGTAAATTTCCCCGTCAGTGGCGGTTTGGATGAGTTTCTGCTTCTCCTCCCGCTTGATGGTGAGCAGCCTTGCATAGAGGTTGTCGGCATCCCTGAGCAGGTGCCCGAAGCTGATGCCCTCTGCAAGGCTTGCATGGTAGAAAAATGCGCTTATGGTCCTGCCTTTGGCTCCTGTGAGGATAAAGGGCTTTCCATAGGGGGCGCTCTTGCCCTTCAGGTCGACCATCTTCCCTTTTTCATTCTCTATGCTTCTGCACTGCCAGGGGGAAAGGATCACAAACTTCAGGCCGTACTCGCTGAGCAGGTCGATTACCATGGGGTTGATACCGGTCTCAGGCAGCCACATCCCCTCAGCCTCCCTGCCGAAACGTAAGGAGAAGTCCTTCAGGCCCCAGACTATCTGGGCCCTTGCCTCCTCTTCAGTGCAGAGGGGAAGCATGGTATGGTTGAAGCTCTGTGCCATGGCATTGCCATGACCGAGGCGCTCAACGCTTCTCTTGTCGGCTTCTATGATCAGGGCGTAGGTATCAGGGTGCTCTCGTTCGAGCCAGCTGAGCAGGGTGGGCCCGAAGTTGAAACTGATGTACTCATAGTTGTTGGTCATCGAAAGGATTCGTCTCACCCCCGAAAGATATCGGGAGTGGACATTCGCATTATAACAATCGGAATAAATTCTCTCGTTCCAATCAGGATATGGCGATGCCGAAAGCTGTTTTCCTATGATTCCTGTTCGTGGATTCTCGCGTGGGGGCTGGTAAAAGTGCCCATGGAGAATCAGGTCAGTTGTGTTTTCTATCTTTATCATAATTAATCAGAGAGTATATCATAGGATTGTATGGCTATGATAGGTCAAATGGGGATGTTTGGCTTGCCATCCGGTCCCATATAGCCGAATATGGGTGATAAGGAGAGTAGAGAGATGAGTATACATATTGTAGCCAAGCAAGGAAGCGTTGCCGAAAGCGTGCTGCTTCCCGGTGATCCGCTTCGGGCCAAACATATTGCCGAGACCTATCTGAGTGATGTGGTTTGCTATAATGAGATTCGTGGCATGTACGGCTATACCGGCTATTGGAAGGGCAACCGCGTTTCGGTGCAAGGCACCGGCATGGGCATGCCCTCCTTCTCCATCTATGCCCATGAGCTGATAGACACCTTCAAGGTGAAGAGGCTTATACGGGTAGGGACCTGCGGGACCCTTGATGAGAAGCTCAAGCTTAGGGATATCCTTATTGCCCAGGGTGCGGATACGGACAGTGGTATGAACCCTTCCCGTTTTGGACTCTACCAGCATGCACCCACAGCATCCTTCTCCCTGCTGCACAAGGCATATACCCATGCCTTGGGCGCAAAGGTCGGCTTCAAGGTGGGCAACGTGTTTACCAGCGACCAGTTCTATGACATGCAAGGTGAGGCAAAAATCGCCCTTGCACGTTCGCTGGGGACCCTTGCTGTGGATATGGAGACATGCGAGCTCTACACCCTTGCCCGCCTCAAGGGGGTGGAGGCCCTGACACTGTTGAGTGTAAGTGATTCCATCCTGAGTGGGGAGCAGGTCCCTTCAATAGAGCGACAGAACACCTTCAATGCAATGATTGACCTGGCTTTGGAAACCTTGTTCGACTAGGGGCCCAAAGTGCATGCTGTTGACTAATGGAACTGTTTCTTTTACGATTAGCCAGAAGATTCACGTAGAGATAACATTCCGGGAGCAAGCATGATTCTGATCAATATTGATTCCTTGTCCACGACAGAACTGCAACACATCGCAAAACAGGAAGGGTTGGAGAACTGGCAAACCTTAGCGAGAGAAGAGCTGATCGACGTACTTGAGGAAGCCTATGGTGACCAAGATGACGACATCATTTCCTTGGGGTCCAAGCAAAAGGCCAACCGAAAGAGATTTTGCAACTCCCTGACCGACTTCAGGGGGAGCATGCAGAACGTCAATGGGCTTCCGGGAGTAGAAGACCTTCCCGATGTCTATGCCGAGACGGCAATCCACCTTCTTTTGCGAGACCCCGTCTGGGCGTATGCCTACTGGTCTCTCTCCCCTGCGACCAAGATTCAGGTATTCGGGGAAGAGCAGGAGAAGGGAGGTTCCCTCTTTTTGCGTGTCACCTCCGTCTCATCCCTCACCGATGAGGAGAAGACCTTTGATATCGGTGTGGGCGTTGATGATACCCA
>CAYMRN010000312.1:0-2708 GCA_964392855.1 uncultured Sphaerochaeta sp. | reverse complement strand
GAGATACCATCATCAAGCAGCTGCTTGCAGGGGCAAAGGCTGTGCAGCTCTGTTCTGTGCTCATGAAAAAGGGACTCTCGCAGGTTTCCAAGATGGAGAGCGAGCTCTCCTCTTGGATGGATGCACATGAATTCACCCGGATCGCTGACTTCAATGGTCAGCTTGCCCAGGAGAGGATCGCAGATCCTTCCAAGTGGGAGCGCACCCAGTACATGCGCTCCCTGTTGGGTGGCAAAAAGGACTGACAATGGATATAGATACATTTAAGGATATTGCTCCGTATCGTGGAGCCGATGTAACAGATGCTGTAAAAAGGATAGTCGCTGACAAGCAGGGCCTTCTGAAGGTCCTTGCAGGATTTCTCCCCTCCGATACGCCAGAGCAACGCGCTTTGAATGAGCGGTATGCAGACAAGCTGATGCAGGTGTTTCACTCGGTACGGTCATACGAGGATTTTCAGCGGGATGTGTCGGTGGGCTTTTTCCTGCCGGCTGTCCTGCAGAAAAGTGTCGATGCCTTCACTTCCAGTGGTTTGGAAGGCCTTGATAGGACGAGGGCACACCTCTACATAAGCAACCATCGGGACATTGTCCTCGACTTTGCCCTCATCAACTACCTGCTCATCAAGGATAAGCATATACCCTGTGAGATGGCTATCGGAGACAACCTTCTGACCAACCAGTACGTTACTGATATCTTCAAACTCAACGGTGGGGTGACTGTCAAACGTACCCTACCCATGCGTGAGAAGTATTTGGAGTCCATTAGGCTCAGCAACTACTTTATCGAGCTTATCACCGAGATGAAGACCTCTATCTGGGTAGCCCAGAAGAGTGGGCGGGCAAAGGATGGTCTTGATGTCACCACCCCCGCCATCATAAAGATGCTCCATCTCTCGCAAAAGCGAAAGGGTGGGGCACTCTTTGGTGATGTTATCAACAGCTGCAGTATCGTTCCGGTCTCGGTAAGCTATGAGTACGACCCTTGTGATATCATCAAGGCGGTGGAAGAGGTAGGAAGGCTGAGGCGTGGAGAACAACCCAAGAAGAAGTATGAGGATCTCATAAGCATATCCCGCGGATTGAAGGGGTATAAGGGAAGGATCCACATCGCATTCGGCAAGCCGCTGGAGGGTACCTTTGAAAATTCCGATGAGGTTGCCTCTGAGATCGACCGACAGATCCACCTCTCCTACAAGCTCTGGCCCACCAACTGTTTTGCCTATGACTATCTGGAGAAGACCGATCGGTTCAAGGATCAGTATGCTGATTTTGATTCTGAGGCCTTCCTCGACCGCTTCAAGAACCAGAAAGAGGATGTGAGGCTCTATGCGCTCAACGCATATGCCAATCCTGTTCGCTCCTTTCTCAAGGCTCAGGCTTTGTAGAGATGCGAAGAGGGCCACAGCTTTTTACAGCAAGTCTGCTCGTCTTGTCGCTTTTCTTCTCCTGCTCCCGTCCGCCTTTCTCTGTACTGGGCATACACCCCCAGGTGAGCTCTGTCCAACACTACGACAGGCATGGGTCTCTCTTGTCCAGCTATGAGAGCTTGAGCATTTTCATCGAGAGCGAAGAGGATGCCCGTCTGCAGATGGAGGTAACCTCCCCCGATGGGCTCAACTCCTGGATCTTCCCAGCGGAAAAGCGGAGCCTGGAGAACGGGAGCTTCGACGGTAGGAGCTCCCTCTCACTTGGTGGGCGTATCAGCATACCTCCAGGAGAGTGGAGTGTGCGCCTGCTCAACTCTGATGGGCGCACCATAAGCGAACATTTCACGGTGGAAAGGGGTGCAGAAGCTGTTTCGTATCAAACCCTGTTTGATGGCGAAAAGGGAACGCTGGTCCTGGATGAGCGAATTGTAGAGTGTGCCCTAGAGCTTCTGGACGAAAAGAAGCGCGTGCTCCATAGGAGCACCACCACAGGACAGATGATCGACCTCACCTCCCTCTATGCACATTGGGACAGGGTGGCGTTTGTTGGGCTCTCTTGGTATGATGAAGGCTCCAGTGTTAGCCAGATACTCTGGTACGAGCTCTAGGTCCTTCCTACAGCCTTTGCCAGCTCGTCCTTGTTGAGTCTCACTACAAAGGTCCTGCCATGGGGGCAAGTGGGCTCCTCCAAGGCGAATACCTGTCTAAGCAGCTCCACTGCAGTTGTGCGATCAACGGCGTCTCCGCCCTTTATCGCTGCATGGCAGGCCACTATGGCATAGAGGCCCTTCTCTATCTCCTTGGCATCGCCTGCATGGTTTTGGACAAAGAGGACAACCTCTTTCTCAATTGCCCGGTACATGGCCGGGATGGTAAGCAGGTGCCAGACCAGAGGCTCCTGCCTTTCAAGCTTGATGCCCAGATTCAGATAGACATCAAGCTTCTCCTGCAAGTAGGCATCGACATCACGCTCAACTTCAAACTCCACCGGTATCATCAGGGACTGTACGTCCTGGCGAAGTCTGACCTTGTCAAAGAGAATGCGTTCATGTGCAGCATGTTGGTCCACAAGAAAGAGATCATCCCCTTTCTGTGCTACAAGAAAGAGGTTGAAGGCCTGCCCAAGGTAGGTGAAGCTCTCCTCTTGTGTCTGTTCTGCCCAGATGTCCACCTCCTCACGTATCCGGGTGGTCTCCATCCGATTCTCCTGTAGGGCCTCTTTAGCCTTCTGGAACCAGAGAGGGTCCGAGGGTTTGCTTTGTGGGGCGTAGGTATGCCT
>CAYMRN010000311.1:0-2712 GCA_964392855.1 uncultured Sphaerochaeta sp. | reverse complement strand
CAACGACCACAAAGAAGACCCTGATGAACCTGACAAATCACAGTTATTTCAACCTGGGAGGAGCTGCTAGCGGTAGTGTGCTTTCCCATGAGGTCTTGCTCAATTGTGACAAGTATCTCCCTGTGGATGAGCAGCTCATACCCACAGGGGAGGTCCTCCCTGTTGCGGGTACTCCCTTTGACTTTACGAAGAGGAAGCCTTTGGGCAGGGATATTGAAAAAGCCGGGGGCTATGATCACTGCTTTGTATTGGAAAAGCATAACTCCAGGCTGTTTGAGTTTGCCCAGGTCTATGACCCGACTTCAGGGCGGACCATGCACATAAGCACTACTCTGCCTGCGGTACAGATGTATTCAGGAAATTTTCTCGATGGAAAGAGTATAGGCAAGGGTGGGGTGGCATACCAGAAACATGGGGGAGTCTGTTTTGAGACACAGTTCTACCCCGACAGTCCGAACCATCCCAACTTCCCCTCGTGTTTGCTGGACAGCACCTCTGTCTACAAGCACACGACAATGTTCTCATTTGGAGTCAAGTGATGCAGTATAGTGTAAGTTTGGATACGGTTTTTCAAAGTTTTCCCACTCCAGACCAACTCAAGAAGTTGCATGAAATGGGATACCGCCATGTGGAATGGAAGGCCTTTCCCCAGCAGGACCCGCTCTTTTTGGCCGATATGCTCAAAACCGCTTCCCTAGCATGCCATGCGATTGGGATGCCTGAGAGTTCTCTTGTGGATGTGTCGATGCACACACATTTCGTCGAACAGCTGCAAATGGCGTTGGAGATGGCCCAGAAGTTGGGCAATCGCCTTATCGTCTGTGGTGTGGGCAATGCCACGGAGGAGAGCCACGAATCACAGCTGGAAGCGATGGTGGTGGGGTTGGAGCTGTGCCTTCCCTTGCTACGAAAATACGATTGTCAACTGCTTATCGAGCCTAGGAATACTCGCATCGATAGCAAAGGGTATGCCCTGAGCCGTACCGGGGATGCAGCCGCTGTCCTTAAGCTCATCGATGATCCTCATGTGCGTCTGCTCTACAACATCTACCACCAACAGATAACCGAGGGGAACATTTTTATCAGGTTGGAGAAATATCTTCCTTGGATCGGGCACATTCGAGCAGCTGGCGTCCCAGGCAGGGCTGAACTTGATAGTGGGGAATTGAGTTTTCGCAGAATCTTTGCTTTTCTTGAGGGCCTGGGCTATGCAGGGGATATCGGGTTGGAGTATTTTCCCAAGAGGCCTGTCTTTGAGGGCCTTGAACTTTGCATGAGGCTAAGGAGTATTACATGAAGGAAGTGAAGATCATCGGTATTACCGGAGGATCTGGTTCGGGCAAGTCGACCATAGTGAGGAAGATCAGTGAGGTTTGTTCGGATTTTGTCTTCATCCCTCAAGACAATTACTATCGCTCGGCAACCTATATCAGCAATGAGAACATCACTGCCTTTAACTTTGACCACCCGGATGCTTTTGATATGGAGTTGCTGTATAAGCATCTCTGCCTGCTCAAGGAGGGCAAGCCGATTGAGATGCCCCTGTATGATTTTGTGCATCATAGGCGAAAGGATGCGACTGTCCTGGTTGAGCCCAGGCCTTTGGTCATCATTGAGGGCCTTATGGTGCTGTATGAGCAAAACGTGAGGGATCTTCTTGATCTGAAGCTCTATGTCGATACCCCTGATGATATTCGTTTCATAAGACGGCTGAAACGGGATATAGCGGAGCGGGGAAGGACTGTTGAAAGTGTCTGTAACCAGTATTTGGAAGTGGTTCGGCCAGGACACTTCAACTTTATTGAACCGACCAAGGTTTTTGCGGACATCATCATCCCTGAAGGCGGGCATAATGAGAATGCCCTTTCGGTGCTCATCCCCTTTGTGAAGGAGTTGTCACGATGATCACTTTCTTCTTCTGTAGAGGATGAAGCTCTCCCTGATCTGTTTCCATGACCAGGTTTCAGGAACCAGATCATCTCCACCCATGAAAAAGCGGCTGCAGCGCAAGATTCTGGCTCCACCCATTACGAACCCTTTGAGGATGCCGTGTTTCATGACCGCTTCCACCATAAAAGAGGAGCAGCTTGGGTGATAAATGCAGCTGCTCCCAAAAAAAGGGGATAGCAAGCCCTTGTAGAGGTACACAGGTATCAAGAAAATTTTTTTTATGAGCATGTGGGCATGTTCTTTTACGGGTGTCATGGCTAGATGATACGAGTGGATTGATAAAAGTGCAATAAGTGGCTATAGTATAGCTATTGGGGATTTGACTTCCCTTATATCATTCGTTATAGTGACGATGAAATTGTTACCAATGGAGGGATAGTTATATGGCAGGAAACGTATCAAAGAATGCGCGCCGTGATGGTGCAAAAACACTTACAAGTCGCTGGGGCGGTGTAATCAAAATGAAGGCTATTTTTGAGAATGGCAAGCTTCGCCATGTTGCATATTGCGAGAAATCTGGCAATACTGCTCGTAAGCCCAAAGACTTGATGTAAGAAGGCTAATTGCGAAAAATAGGGGAAACGCCTGTGATCTTTATTGTCACAGGCGTTCTTTTTCTTCCTTTAAACGCTTAATTTAGCCTTATTTACCTATTTTTGGTGTATCCGATTTTACTAGTGTGTGTTATAGTGTTGTTGAGTACGTATGCAACGACACATGAGAACGTCATGAGGAGGAAACACGTGAAACGTCTTTCAAGAA
>CAYMRN010000310.1:0-2713 GCA_964392855.1 uncultured Sphaerochaeta sp. | reverse complement strand
ATGGGTTTCCATCTCCATATTTTTTCACGTCATCTATTCCATAGAAAGGAAATAAACAGATGTTCAAAAAACCAACAGTTCTTTCGGAAATTGTGGACTTGTCAATGACTTTTTCGATGGATAGCCCTGTCTATTGGCCAACTCATCATGTTTTTGAACACAAGCCCTGGCAATCCTTCTCTGCAGGAGATGGGTATCAGACCAATTACTTTATCATGGATGAGCATACGGGCACCCACTGTGATGCCCCTGCGCATTTCATCCGACCTGAAGAGAATGAAGGTTCTTCCTATTACGGCGACAGCATAGACCTTGCGTCACTGATGGGAGAGTTGGCAGTCATAGACGTAACTGCATTTCGCTCACAATCCAATGATGGCATCAGTCCAGAAATTCCTCCGACATTCATACAGGAATGGGAAAACAAGCATGGAGAGCTTACACAGGGGACCATCGTAGCTTTCCGTACAGATTGGGATCAGTTCCTCGACTCCCCTGCCCTGCATGAGAAATATGCACTCGGACCTGTTGTCCTGAAGAATGCTCCCGGCTGGCCCGTCCCATCGATTGAAACCATAGGCTACTTGCAAGCAAAGGGGATACAATGCTTTGCAATTGATACTCCGAGCATGGGGGCCTCCAATGGGGGGGCAGCCCTCCATCAATTTTCCCTTGGTAAAAACCTGGTGTTCATTGAAGGGCTCATCAACCTTTCCAAACTGGATCCCAGAGGATATAGTTTTGTGTTCCTGCCTCTGAAGCTTGCAAACTCCACAGGTTGCCCAGGAAGGGCCATAGCGATGAAGGAGGCAAGGACGTGAGCAGAAAGCCACTTGTTGAAGTGGACAACATCTCAAAGCGATTTGGGGTTGTCCAAGCTCTCAAAGATATCTCCTTTCAGATATATGAGGGGGAGATCCTTGCACTCATTGGAGAAAATGGTGCAGGAAAATCTACTTTGGCTAAGATCATCTCAGGGGTACATACCCAAACAGAGGGCCAGATCATCTATGAGGGGGAGCAGTTGCACTGCACCTCCACCAAAGATGCCCGGGACAAGGGCATCTCTATTGTGCTTCAAGAGTTCGCCCTGATCCCTCACCTCTCCATTGCTGAGAATATTTTTTTATGTAACGACGAAATGTACGGTAAAGGCATCTGGCAAAACAGAAGCCGCATGATAGAGGAGACCTATAAGCTTTTCGAGAGAACAGGCATAGATTTCAAGCTCGATCCCTCAATGAGGATTGAAGAGCTGACTGTTGCCCAGCAGCAGTATGTTGAGATCGTAAAGGCCCTGTCCAACAATTCCAAGCTGATCATCCTTGATGAACCGACCTCCGCCCTCTCCAAAAACGAAGTTGTCCACCTGTTTGCCCTTATGAGGCATCTCAATGCACAAGGGGTCACCCTTGTTTTTGTCAGCCATAAGCTTGATGAGATATTTGAGATCAGCGACAGGATTGTGGTGTTCAGGGACGGGTTGTTTGTAAAGACTTTGACAACGAAGGAGAGCAACGAACAGGAATTGATTCAGGCTATGGTAGGTCGTGATGTTGGAGATCTCTATACGATAAGAAATAGGCAACCTGTCGGAGATGAGGTGCTTGTCGTTAAGGACCTGGTAAACATGCATTATGACGAGCCATACTCGCTAACCCTGAACAGGGGTGAGGTATTGGGAGTCTTTGGGTTGGTTGGCTCAGGCCGTACCGAACTCATGCGTTCCATTTTCGGCGCTGATAAGATACAGAGTGGAAGCGTTACCATCAACGGGAAGAATGTGGCTGGGAAACCGCTCAAGATGGCCATCCAGGCAGGGTTTGGCATGTTGCCTGAAGATAGGAAACATCATGGCCTCCTGCTAGAGCAGTCCATCCTGGACAATATCTTCCTGGCTTGCACTGCAAACAGCAAGGAAGTGTTCAGAAGAAACCGCAAGGAGAGTGCGAAAGCCAACCAAAAGATCCAGGAATTGCAGATCAAGCTCAATGCGGTTGATGACCCGGTCAACTCCCTCAGTGGAGGCAACCAGCAGAAAGTGGCTTTTGCCAAATGGCTCTTGCTCGATCCGGATGTGCTCATCCTGGATGAGCCTACCCGTGGCATTGATGTCGGAGCAAAGTTTGAAGTATATGGACTTATTGACAAATTGGCTGCTCAAGGGACTGCAATACTTATGGTCTCGTCCGAACTGCCGGAAATAATTGCCTTGTCAGACAGGGTGCTTGTCATGAATCAAGGGAAAATCGTTAAGGAGCTCTGCCATGCAGATGCTCAGGAAGAGTTAATTATGCATTATTGTACATTGGATAATTTTGGGGGTAAGGATGCGTGAATCAGTGGCTGCAGTGGAAAAGAGACAGGCTAACCTGTTGGTAAGAAAAATCAGATCAGAATATTCGGTTGAGATAGTGATGTTCCTGGTATTTATTCTGCTTTGTGTCGTCATCAGTCTCATCTCACCTAATTTCTTGAGTACGAGAAACATCCGCAACCTCTTTTGGCAAGCCACAACTGTGGGGATCATTGCCATCGGGCAGACCTTGATCATACTTACTGCGGGAATCGACCTTTCAGTAGGCGGGATCATGGCCATCTCTGCGATGCTCGGAGGTGTGGTGATGAACCAGTTCGGTCTGGGAATGGGAATCGCAACAGTTATCCTATGCGGCTTGTCCGTTGGGATCATAAACGGCATTCTTGTCTCCTA
>CAYMRN010000309.1:0-2735 GCA_964392855.1 uncultured Sphaerochaeta sp. | reverse complement strand
TATATTTTCAGTCTCTTCATTTATAAGATGTCCATACTTCTCATACAAAGCTTCCAATCCTTCATATTGGGGAGTAAACCCACAGCGAGTTGCTGTATTTACGATTAACACGACCAGATTCCGATAGGTGGAAAGGGGGATGCTATCCCCCTCCATCCCCACCACACTGTACGCATAGATACCCATAGGCACCCTTTCCTCCATCAGCTACCAAGCTCTGATGCCTTACACCACTTCCAAAGGGTGTAGGGCACATTGAGCTTGTTCACTGTAATCCGACTACCCGCTCAGTATATACCCACCCTTACGCTCTTGATAGTTCTCCGCGAGCAATTTACGCCAGTACCACCGCCTGAATACCCTATAGCTGAAGCATATATCCAATGCTTTGTCTGATTACAAAACCAATGCTAAAAGAGTTGTCAGGGAGAAGAAAGCATCAGAAATCTTTATACATTTTTGTAAATATGTCACTATTTTAGCGCTATATGGTTATAGAGGTATCGATGAACCCGTATTTCACCAAGAGTTCACAAAGGAAGATACCTATGAATAGACTACGAAATACCATACAAATTTCCATCCTGATACTGCTTGTGAGCATCGCGCCGCTCTCTGCACGGGAGAAGAACATTGCAGTAGGGTTCCAAGCCGGTTTTGCTGCAACAGGAGTTGTTGTTGATGTAGGGCTTGGCCCGTTGTATCTCAATGCAGGCATCAACTACCCTCTCGGCTACACCTATATTGCCGCCAGCACCGGCTCTGATGCAGATGCATTCCCAAAGGTCAGCACCCTGACCCTTGATGTATCCACAGCCTTTGCCATGGGGGAGAGTTTCGACCTTAAGATTGGTCTTGGAGGTATCCTCCTGACTGACTTTGGCCCTATAATGGGGGGACTGGTAGGTCCGGTGATCAAGGGGGAGTATTGGGTACCTACCAAGAACTACGCCCTATTCCTCAACATAAATGTACCGATTATGCTCTTTGGGGTGTTGATCGATGATGCTAATGGAGATACCACCGCTGCAGTTGATTTCAATCCACTCTACCCCCTTCTAGGGCTTTTGACGACCTCCGTAGGGGTGCTCTACAGCTTCTAGGCACACGCCTCCATCCTATTCCTCTCACATGCATGTGTACTGCATAGACAAAGTTGGTGCCGATGAAAAAAACCCTTTTCTGCTTGGTGCTGCTAGTGATGACTCACCCCCTCCTTGCCAGGGAAAGCCCCCTTGCCATGGGCTTCCAGGCTGGGTTCGCAACCACAGGAAGCATTGTGGATATGGAGTTGGGTTCCCTTAGCCTAAGCCTTGGATTTGCCATACCCTTGGGGTACTCCCAGATAGCCCATACCTTTGATGCTGACCCGCAGGCAACACCCTATGGGATCTACACCCTCACAAGTGATGTCACTATTGTCATCCCCTTCAGTGAGAACCTCATCCTGAAAGCAGGGATAGGTGCCATCGCACTGACCGACTTCGGCCCAAGGATCACCGCAGTAGTCGGACCTGTCTGCAAGGCAGAGTACTGGATATGGGAGAGCAATACCGCCCTATTCATTTCAGTCCTCATCCCTACAAAACGCTTTGAGCTCATGCGCCATGAGTATGGACCTACAACTCGCAAGATATATACAGTCCCAGGCTTGGCAGAAGAGTGGCTGTTCACCAGCTCCATCGGCCTGCTCTATGGATATTGAAAACCACCACAGACAAGGAACCGCCGCAATGCGACGGTTCCTCTGTAGTAGTGATATTTGCCAGGCGGCCTCTGCTTTAGTGGTTGATCCAGTACTGCTTGGGAACAGGGTTGGCACCATCCCAGATGATCTGGCGGAAGTGGACAGGATCGGTATTGCCTTCACTGTTAACAAACATGACCTGGCTCTCCTCATTCAGGTTCAGGGCCTTTCGCAACTCATCCAGTTCAGAATACTGCATGATGGAGGCGAAAGCTCCGAGGGTGACAGCCCCACTCTCTCCACTGATGACCAAGGGATCACCGTTTAGGGGGGTAGCATAGACACGCATGCCCTTTGCTGCCACATAGTCAGGGACCTTCATGAAGCAATCGGCATTCTCCTTGAGGATTTCCCATGCGATGGGAGAGGGGTCTCCACAGGAGAGGCCTGCCATAATGGTATCAAGATCCCCTTTGATGGAGTGTGGGTCGCCATCATCGGCAAGGGCACTCACATAGAGACAAGCCGCCTTGTTCGGCTCCACTACGATACATTTGGGAGCATCCTGGCCGAAGAGGGCATGATAGAAGCCGATGACAGAAGCTGCCAGGGCCCCGACCCCAGCCTGAATAAAGATGTGGGTGGGCTTCACAAGGCCGACGCCACCGAACTGCTCCTGGGCCTCAGTGAGCATGGTCAGATATCCCTGCATGATCCAGGTGGGGATCTCTGTATAGTTGTCCCAGCTAGTGTCGCTGATGACGGTCCAGCCATTGGCCTTGGCATCAATGGCTACCTGACGCACAGCATCATCGTAGTTTCCCTCGACGATGACAACCTTGGCCCCGTTACTCTTGATGGCGTCAATCCTTCTGGTGCTGGTGTCTGAGTGCACATAGATGACACACTTGAAACCGAGCTTTTTGGCAGCCCATGCAATACCGCGTCCATGGTTGCCATCAGTGGCGCTGGCAAAGGTGATATCACCGACTATCTTTTTCACTTCGTCGGAGGCAAGATACGCGAAAGAAGTATCCTCACCCAGTAT
>CAYMRN010000308.1:0-2752 GCA_964392855.1 uncultured Sphaerochaeta sp. | reverse complement strand
CTCATGTCAGGAGCCACTACCGTCTGGATGTACAGCAGAGGGAGATCAGAAAGGTACCTCTCTGATCCAAGGTTGAGGAGATCACGCACAGGGTTGTGAATCTGACCCATGATCTTCTCCATATCGCAAGTTGCACCGACAAAGTGACTCTTATCAATACACTCCTTACCGCCGGTACCCACCAGGACATTCTTTGTATAGTTTGCCATTCCGGCAACTTCATGGGGGACAACCTGACCCACAGAGATGATCAAATCCCAATCTTGTTCAACAAGAATGCGGCTGACCTGAACCGGCCAGTCAAAATCAACCATCCCCTGAGAGATCTCAGCAATTTCTTCTGAGCTGATCCTACCTAGTTCCACTACCTCATTTGCATGATCATGGTCGTGAAAGAGGGAGAGAGGCACATTGGCAAACATGCTCTTCTTCTCTTCGTCAGTCATCTTGTAGTGTGTCCCCAGTGCAGGCAATATCATCTTTACCGAGTCTCCAAGCTGGTGGTATAGCCTGCTTGTGATCTCTCCTGCACGCGAATGGTATCGGGTAAAGTCAGGGGGTATGATAAGCACCCGTTTCAGGGATTTTCCCTGAGAAATCGCCTTCACTATCTGGGTGATGATCACATCCAGCTGCGCAGGTGTAATCGCCCCTTCTACTCTCTCTTCTTCATAGTACAGCATATCGATATCCTCTTATTTTACTGGAAGCACAAGGTTCGGTAAGAATGTTACCAACTGTGGGAAGATTATAAGCAAGACCAGCAAAGCGACCATCCCAATGAAGAACGGTATGATAGCCTTTACCAGCTGCTCCATCTTTATTCCCGCCACACCGGTAGCGACGAAAAGTACGGTCCCAACAGGAGGAGTTACCAACCCTATTCCCAAGTTAATACACATAATGACGCCCCAAAATACAGGATCTACGCCAAAGCTGGTCATTACTGGAAGCAACACTGGTCCCAGGATAAGTATGGCAGGAGTAATATCCATAACAAACCCTACCAACAGCAGCAGGATATTCGCTACTATTATAATGACGATTGGATTGTCACTCAATGTAGCAAACATAAAGGCAAGCTCTTGTGGTACCTGTGCCAAAGTAAGCAAATATGCGGTGACAGAAGCATTTCCACATAGGAAAAGGACTGAAGCGGTTGTCTTGCTCGTATTAAAAAGAATCTCAGGCAGATCTTTGAGCTTAAGTTCTTTGAAAACAAATAACCCAAGCAACAGTGCGACAATAGCAGCTACAACACCAGCCTCAGTTGCAGTGAAAACTCCAGCAAGGATTCCCACGACGATGATGAACGGAACGATAAGTGCTGACCAAGCCTCCTTGAAGGAAGAAAATACATTTTTCATAGCAAAATGTTTTTTCACTCCGTCATTTTTTTCTACCTTGTTTTTATCAACAGTAAACCAAGTGACGATCATCAGGACAAAACCCATGAGGATGCCAGGAATGATACCTCCTACAAACATACGTGTTATAGAGGTGCTGGTTGTAACCCCATACAAGATAAAGGGAATACTGGGGGGAATGATGATACCAATTACTGACGACGAGGCGGTAACTGCCGCTGAATATGCCGGATCGTACCCCTCTTCCACCATGGTAGGGATAAGCAATCCACCTATGGCAGCGGTATCTGCTATCGCACTTCCTGAAATCCCCCCAAAGAACATACTTGACAATATGTTGACATGGCCAAGGCCACCTTTGATATGTCCCACCAAGGCATCTGAGAAAACCATAAGGCGCTTCGCTATCCCACCCTTGTTCATAACTTCGCCAACAAACATGTAAAAGGGTACAGCAAGTAATGCGAAGCTATCCATACCATTAAACAGTTTCTGGGCATAGCTGACTAGCGGGAAATCCATGATATTCAACATGACAAGGTTAGCGATAGCCATGCTGAAGACGATGGGAATACCTAGTAATATGCCTACAAACAAAACACCTAAGAATACAAACAGCATCTTTTACTTCCTATTTTGACGTAACGTTAGTACGAATTTCATGATATTTCCAATAAACATGCATATGATGGAAAATGGTAACACTGAGTAGACAAACTTCATGGGCAGTGCCAACGTTGCTGAGACGTGTCCCATTTTACTGAGGAACTCTATGCTTGCATAAGCCAAGAACCCGAGGGTGACTGAAATAGCAACAAAATCAACAACCAGCAAAATACTTTTCCCATATTTAGTCTTGTCAATGATCACTTTTGACAAGATATCAAGACCGATCAGTTCATTATTATAAAAAACGCTGATCATTCCCATGAGATTGACCCAGATAAACATAAAGCGTGCTAGTTCATCAGCCCAGGCGATCGAGTTATTGAAGACATATCTCCGTATTACGTTATACCCTACGATTATAAACAACATCAGGGTTACAAGAACCATAAACCACATGTAGGATTTCTTAATAAAGTTTTTTGCTTTTTCTAATTTATTCATGTGTATGTAGGTGAAGAGCCCGGTTGTACCAGGCTCTTCACACTGCTCCTTTTTCTTACATATTTGCTAAGAAATCTACAGCCTTCTTTACGAGTTCTGGACCGATTTCCTTTGCAAACTGATCGTATACAGGTCTGGTCAATTCCTGGAAGGGTTTGATCTCTTCTGGTGTCAGGATAGTTACTTCCATGTACTTTCCGAGTTCTGCAAGGATTGCCTTCTCTGCAGCGCGTGCACTCTCCCTGTTAAACGTTCTTGCGGCAAACACTGCTTCA
>CAYMRN010000307.1:0-2757 GCA_964392855.1 uncultured Sphaerochaeta sp. | reverse complement strand
GGTCCTGCTGATGACAAACCCATCGACCCTACGCCCGCTCACCAGTTTCTTGTAGAGGGAAAGCTCATTCTCCCTCTTTGCATAGGCCACCAAAAGATCCAGCCCCTGTTCGGATGCCTCTCTGCCGATACCGGCCAACAACTCACTGAAAAAGGGTTCTGCATACCCTTTTGACGAGTAGGGGACTATGACACCTATGGTATCGGCCGTTTTCTTCTGTAATCTTTGTGCCAAGGTGTTGGGCACATAGCCCATCTCCTTGGCGGCTTCCCTCACCAGCAGGATGGTATCAGGACTCACATCCGAACACCCTGCCAACGCTCGGGAAACTGTTGTCACGGACTTGTTTACTCGCTCACCAATATCTTTCAATGTCACCATAGGGTTTTGCTCCATGCAGTCATATAGGGTTCCAAGAGGAGGCGCAGCCTCTCCATGGAGAACGCTCTCTGACCTATCATAAAATTCGAGTCTACCATAATGGAGCGGGCATGTGCATCAAATAAAACCCTGATGGCCTTCTTTGCCGCCTCCTCTATCTGGGCCTGTGGAAGCTGTGCCAGGGAAAACTCATCCCATTGCAGGCTCTCGCTCTCTCCCAGCTCTATCACCGAAAATCCTGAAGGAGATATATCACTTCGATATATCTCATAGGGAAACAGTGCGATGGGCAGCTTTGCACGAACGGCTTCCAACAACTGGTTCCCCCACCCTTCCCAATAGGAAGGATAGGTCACCATATCAGCGTGGACATAGGCATCCCAGAGGCTATAGGTTTTTTCCCCTTGCACTTCAGAACGGGTATGGCCAATGCGCTCTCCTATCCAGAGGAGATTTACTGCCATCCTGGTAGCCTTCTTTTGCAGCTGCGCAAGATACTGCCTCTCATCATTGACGGTGCTACCGGCTAGCACCAATACGACCCTACTCCTATCAGAGAAGACCTTTCCATTATAGAGAGGCAGGCCTCTCCGCGACTGCAGCTGTTGTTGTAACTCCTGGGCAAAATCAATGGCAAGCTCAATGCCTTTGCGCCTGACTACCCGGGTAGCCTGCAACAGGATCACATCAGAATCAGAAATACCAAAAACATCTCTGAAATCACTGTTGAAAGCATCCTTTTGCCAAGGGCCCTCACTGAAGTCAAACACATTGGGGATTACTGATGAGGCGATACCCTTTCGTTCTCTCAATACCTTTTGAGCCTTGGAATTGATCACCACATGGGAATACCCTTCGGTATGGGGAGGAAGATATCTATCGGCAACCTCCATCGAGCGCTTACAGGTTAGCCTGACGGGAACCACCCGCTCCCAATAGAAGTCATGATGATGGGCAAGCACCATAAGCTTGCGCCCTTGTACAACCTCCTCTATGGCGATCGCAGCAGCAGGGTGCAGCCCCACCGACCAGATATTCTCCACGATCAGGACATCAAGGTGTGCACCATCAACCCATAGGAGCAGCTCCTTCTTCAGTGCCTCTGTTTTTCTTGCCAATTCCTCTCTGTAGGACTTCTCACTGCCAAACCCTTCAAGAGTGTCAAAGGTACCCGTATCAAGGGCGCGGGTCTCCTCACTAAGATAGGAGAGAGCCGGTATGACCGTACAATATGATTCAGGCATCGGCCGCTGCCCGCAGCAGTAGTGAACCCTATGTCCTGAAGCCAGAAAAACCTCCCTCCATTTGTCCATTTCAAGGGAGACTCCATCGGTGTCCCCTGTCTTGAAGTGAATCATCCCAATGTTCATGTGCTCCCTCATTCCTTTACTCCTCCAGCAGCCAACCCACCGGTAAGGTTCTTCTGTATGGACATGAACAGGATCATGACAGGGACCGCTGTAAGCATCGAGGCGGCCATGATCCTATCCCAGATGGCGTTCTTCGAGACAAAGAGCGTCTTCAATCCTATGGGCAGGGTATACAGGCCCTTATAGCTCTTCAGGAATATCGAGGCAAACATATACTCATTCCAGGCTATCATGAAACAGTATATGAACACGGTGATGATGGCAGAGAGGGAAAGGGGGATTATGATGCGTATGATGGTGCCGAAACGACTGAGCCCCTCGATCATGGCAGCTTCCTCAATGGAGTAGGGAATTGTCCTGAAGTAGTTCCCCAACATATACAGGGAGACAGGAAGGGTCTGCACCACATAGATTATGACAAGGCTGACCATCGTACCGCCGGGATTAGCAAGCAGTCCCGAAGCGGAAAATATACGGTACAGAGGGATCAAAAGCAGGATACCGCCAAACATATAGACAAACAGCACTCCCCTCTGGACAACAGATCGTCCCTTGAACTTCAGCCGGCTGAAGGCATAGGCACCCAAAATGGCGAGACAGACAGAGACAAAGGAAGCCAGAAATGCTACCGCCAGAGAGTTCCCAAAGTATTTCAGGAAGGGAAACACATCACCGGTACTCTGGTACTTGGCTATGATCGCCTTCTTCTGGGCCGCACTCAAGTCTGGGGACTCATTGAGCAACAGCTGCACAGACTCTGGGACATCCTTAAGCGAGGAGCCGATATTCAAGAGCTCCTTGTAGGCCTCAACGTTTATCTTCGTGGGAATCCATGAGGGATTGCCCCAATCCCAAGAGTGCTTCAGGGACAAGGAGAGCATCTGGCCAAAGGGGAACAGGCAGAAAAACAGAATTGCGATGATCAGGAGGAAGAACAGGATGCTTTTTACCATGCTTTTTCGTTTTACCATTTGAGCACCTTCTTTACATAAAAGAGAATGAAGCC
>CAYMRN010000306.1:0-2766 GCA_964392855.1 uncultured Sphaerochaeta sp. | reverse complement strand
GTGCAAAAAACAGATTAAGATTGGCATCACCTATCCACAGGTGGACAGTAGTTTCTGGAATGAGATTGGGCTTGGGATCGATAAGGCGCAACAACAGCTGAAATCATTCGGAGTCCGACTGATAATCAATGTAACGTATAGCTACAGCTTGGAAGACCAGCTCAAGGCAATTGATATGCTTGTAGCAGAGGGTGTTGATGCTATCCTGCTTACAGCTGTTGATGACTTTGCAGCCGATAGCATTGAAAAGAACATACCGAAGAACATTCCCTATGCTACAGTCATCAACAAGACTATGGGAGCCAGATGTCTGTTTCATATAGGCCCCGATGACTTTATCCTAGGACAGCTTGCAGCAAAACTTACCAGTCTCTACTGCAATGAGGATCCTCATGTCCTTATCCTCTCTCCTAACGTATATTTCACAGGTTCCCAACAGAGAATTGCTGGGTTTTACAGCAAAGTAAACCAGGAGTTGAAAAACATTAAAATCCGAAGGGTTGTTCCAGTAGAAGGTCACACAGACGAAGAGATCAAGAAGAATGTGTATGAAGCTGCAATGGAGAATATCAGCACCATAAAAAATCTGACCAGCATTTATGTCACAGACGGATTCTTCACTCCTGCAGCCGCTGCGATCAGAGATAGCGGCAACATTGGGAAAATCATTGGCATTGGCCATGAGTACAGTATCAAGTTGCCTGGATACCTTCAGGAGGGCTCCATGGGTGCAAACATCTACCAGCACCCTGCAAAGCAGTGGTATCAGGCACTGAAGAAACTCTATGCCATCATACGAAGTGATGAAAAAACCTCTCACAGCACTCCGAAGGTCCAGTGCTCCATCATCATGAAAGAGACCTTGCCATTCATCAAGATTGCTGATGTGGATGTGGACTAGTTCGATTTGGTAACAGAAGCTAAAGCCCCTAATCACTCTATCTTCGCCAGCTCCTCAAACAAACTGTTACATATCAAATACATCCTGGGGATGTGGAATGGACCCTTGAACATATTCCCCTTCAAGGGAGTGGAAAGGGTGTTATCGTGGTGCAGGTAGCCATACCATTCGCCAAACTCCTGATCAACGAAGTTGGCCTTAATGTACTGGTCTACCTCGCTGAACTGATCAAGGTATTGCTTCTTCCCTGTTAGGGAGTAGGCCATCATGTTTGCAATTGCAGCCTCACATTGAGGCCACCAGAACTTCATATCGTGCCAGTACTCGGTAGCGCTTTTGCCTAGTGCATCACGGAAGTAGATGATGCCGCCTTTTTCTGAATCCCAGCCTATCCTCCACATCCAATCCAACATCTTGGTACCTAACTGCATCAAAGAGACATCATTATTGCGATATCTGGACTCCCGCATGATAAACCAGGCACCCTCTATCGCATGACCGGGGTTGAGAAGTCTCCCCTCGAAATGCTCAAGTTCCAAAGTACCGTTTTCAGAGCACTGCTCCACCACAATCTCAAGTTCATCCCGGACAAAGTACGTTTCAATCTCCTCAATCAGACCATCGATGATGCGATTCAGCTCTTCTTGATGTCCAGGACAGGCTTCGCGAAGTTCCTGTGCCGTATTGAGCAAGATCATGGGAACCCCAAAACCCTTTGAGGGACGCTTGGACTTGGGAACAAGAATATCTGGGTTGCTTAGGGTCTTGAGCACCGTCTGGAACAGGTCGTAAGCCTTGGTGGCATACTCCTTCTTGCCGAAGGCCCTGCTATAGGATGCGAATCCTATGATGGCAAAGGTTTCGCTAAAGACATACCGTATGCGCTTTACTACAGGCTCGCCTTCACGGCTTACCCTGAAATACATCCTTCCGTCAGAGGGATCAAAGCAGTGTTGCTCGATAAAGGAGACAAGGGAGTCGCAGACCTCCTGATATTCAGAGCTCTTTTCATAGAGCCTTGCTGCTTCACTGAAGACCCATAGGGCCCTACCCTGGAACCAGACGGACTTGTCTGACTCCAATATCGAGCCATCACGATCAAGACCTGTCAGCATCCCACCATACTCCTGGTCAAAGCCATGCTCCAACCAGAACGGAAGCACACTATCCAAGAGCATCGAGCGATACTCCTGGGCAATAACGGAAAACTTATATTTCATACGTGACCTCACCTACCTGCTTTTCATTCTATTACAATCAATCAGGCCAATGTAAATTGTGCCTTGAAGACCTCTACGACATCCATATCGTCAGAAAGCATCACCAGGTCGGCCCTGTAGCCTGGGGCAACCTTTCCCCTATCTGCTTGTGATAACACCAGAAGGGGGTTTTCAGAGGCAACCCTAAAGAAGGATTGCCTATCCAACAACCCGTTTTTGTAGAGATTCTTCGCCGTTTCGTTGATCAGGCTAGCTGATCCTATCAGGATATCACTATCGCTGTAGTAGCATGCCTTCCCATCACAGTAGATATCCTTTCCCAAATACTTGCCTTCACCAGGCCCCATCCCAGCCAGGCTCATAGCATCGGAGATGAGACAGAGCCTGGAAGGGCCAAGGGTGGTGATGGTCATATCCACCAGAGATGGATGCACATGCACCCCGTCACAGACAAGCTCATACGTTGCATGGGAGAAAGAGCTCACAAACGGCATGGCAGCCAAGCCTGGCCGTTTGTGGTCAATACCTCCCATCGCATTAAACAGGTGGGTAAGATGATTCTTCGCCCTTGGGTGCACAACATCCAAGAGCGAATCACTATGGCCATAGGCTACGACAACGTGGTGCTCAGAAAGGATATTGGAT
>CAYMRN010000305.1:0-2766 GCA_964392855.1 uncultured Sphaerochaeta sp. | reverse complement strand
TCCACAACATCAACATCGCCTTGGAGCTGGAGCAGATCTTCTACGAGCTCAAGTTTCCCAAGGACGGAGCGACCTCACCTGCGCAAAAGCGTAAGCAGGACAGGAAGATGATCGCTGACGCCGCTAAGGGTTGACAGATTCCAGTCCATAGGTGTCCCGTCACTCTTCAATGCTGTTGACGGGGCGACTATCTTTGTCGAGCCATACTCCCACCCTAGCCCATCAAACAACAACCCATTGCCAAGAAACTGGTCATACTGATGCCAGCTCCCTTCGAAGAAGCAGGACCCTGGCGTATCAAAGCTGTTCTGTCCATCAAGATAGGGCGAATACCAGACATCAGCATACACAAGATCGCGCCTGCCTGTTATGCCCAGCGAACCGCTGGCCATATATGAGCGGGCCTTCTGTTCGCTGATGTCGATCAGAGCTGGTTGTACGAGGGGATTTTTCGTATAGGAGTCAGGATTGGTGTTGAAATCACCACAGAAAAGGGTGAGTGATCCCTCATGTCTCTTAGCTGCTTCCTTGAGGACACCACAGAGGGCGAGCCTTTGCGCTTCGGTCTTTTCGAACTCGCCGATCTGGCTTTTTGCATGGAGGGCAAAGATGACGATGTCCCCTCGCTCGGTTTCGAAGACCGCTTCCAAGACAGGCCGTGCGTCCTCCACCGCATGAACGGCCACATGCTTTGGCCTGTCCCTACTTATCAAGGCTGTGGCGATCGCTGAACCCTCGCCTTTGGCGACGGCATACCACCGATACCCTTTGCGCCCAAGATGCCTGGCCAGAAGGTCGGCAACGACCCCCTCATGTTCAACTTCCTGCAGGACCAGGACATCACAAAGGCCGATGCTCCGGTTGGTAAGCATCTCGCTGAGGGTCCTCAGCCGCATATGGTAGGAAGAGGTCTTCCACTTCTCCGAAGGGCGGTACTCAGGATACTCATCACCGTCGAGCTTGTCATCCATCAGGTTCTGCACATTGTAGGTAAGGATTTTGAACTCCTTCTCATTCGTGCCTTGGACTTCGAGGGAGCATCCACATCCCACCAAAAGGATGAGAATGAGAGAGGATATGAGTAGCAGAGGTAATTTTTTCATAGTACAAGAGTAAGGGGAAAACCCCTTACTCTTGCTTCAGCTCTTGGTGTTCTTTCCCAATGAATAGGAGAAATAGAGGCCCGCCAGAGCATCTTGTATATCAAACAGGTCAATGTCCATTTCACGACTCTTGAGAACCCCTATCTTCAGGTTCTGCAGGCAGGGGTCATAGCTGAGGTTGGACTCATCGAGGATATTCAGACAGAATGAGCGCAACTCAACCCACTTCTGGTTGTAAAACATTGCAAGGACCTCATTATAGTGCTGGTCTATCTGGTTGAGATCCCGAGCTTCAGAGAGGAAACTGGGGAAAAACCCCTTGAGGTTCCCGCTGTTCAGCTGCTCGTAGAGTGATGAAAGCCGTGGGGAGCCGAACTTGAAGAACGATGCTATGACCGCATAGCGGGTCTGACGAAAGGTTGCGCTTCTTCCCTGCTCTACCGAGATGAAGAACTCCTGGTAGAAAACACCCTCCTTGTCCATATGCCGCTTTGCAATGAGGTAGTCTATCACCTCATCAATATGCTTGGCGGAGTGGGAGAGGTCGTTGATCAGAGGCAGGTATTCGGTGGTATCGGTTATGCGTGCCAAGGTCTTGCTGGCCATGGAGCGTACCGATGACCATCGCCCGTGCTCAAGCAGATTGAGCATCACCTCCTTGACCTTAGGGTCCTTCTTGTAGGAGCCAAGGGCTGCTATGGCATCCAGCTGCACATAGGAGTCGTCATCACGTGCGATTTTGATAAGGTCATCCAAAAGGGCCTTTCTCGGCCTGTCGGCAAGGGCCCGCACTGCCTCGATCTTATCTGAGGAGAAGGGCGAGGCAAGCACCGAGCGTATCTCACTGGTCGCCATATTGTTGTAGTTGCTTCCCAGCGAGTGCATCAGGAACCTACGCTTGGCCGGGTCGGTGGTCTTCTCCAGCTTCTCGATCATGGAAACGGCCTTCAGCCCGTGCATCGAGAAGACTACTGCAGCTGCGGCCTGTGAGGAGTATGCCCCCACTTCCTGAAGCCTGGCGGCAACCAGTGCCTCCAGAGCCGTGAGAGCCATGGCGAAGAGGAATACCAAGGTATAGCTGTTGCCGACTGCCCGACCGTCGAAGACAAAGAGCGAGCGGGCAATATCACCTTTATCGGCCAAAAGACCGCTTATGATACCCACAAGGAATGCTACGATGGCTATGACAAAGTTAGCCATGGAGTTGAATCCGACGGGATCATCATCGGGCATAACCTGTTGTACCAGGCGGAATACCAGAAGCCCGATGAGCCCGACAAAGAAGTTGGTGAAAAACCCAAGGAAGAAAAACCAGATAGGTGCGACCTCTGGGGTTATCAGGGCCCAGAGCAAGAAGAAGAAGAGGGAGAACAGGGTGGATATGAATACCAAGGGTCGTGAACCCAGGCGGTCTGAGAACTGTCGGCTTATGTAGCTGGCGGCAACCACAGCAAGTCCCAGCACCACCGAGTAAAGCACGACCATACTGTTGGAAAGGCCCAACTCTATCCTGAGAAACGGCACGGTAAGGCCAAAGATGACGGCAACCCCTGTTGCCAACCATCTGAGGATCAGTCGCCGGCTCAAGGAGCTCTGCAGCATCGATTCCTTGAAGATGGTGACTACTGTCCGCCCCTTCTTGTGTGTGATGGTGCTGCGGGAG
>CAYMRN010000304.1:0-2769 GCA_964392855.1 uncultured Sphaerochaeta sp. | reverse complement strand
GCATTGATGTCCAACAGGGTAAGAATCTTCTGGCGGATCGGATGCATGAAGATTTGCAGGTCCTTGTCATCTGATAGGTATATGGTTTTCATAACAATTCATATAACATAACAATTAATGTTACGTCAAGATGATGCCACCTATCCATGCATAAAAAAATCCTAGATGGGCTTTAGCCCCTTCCTTGTATATTTTCCCAAATATTGATAATATTGCCTTCAATGACGTCGATTTGATAGCCTCCCGGCTTGCAGACGTCAATAAAGAAACTTGCTAAAAGGGGAGCACAACAGCTTGTTGTATTTTGGTTCCCCCTTCCGCAGCTTCTAAAGGAAGGGTTTTATGTTAGAAAACGGTACACACATCTTCACCTCGGAATCAGTAAGCGAAGGGCATCCTGACAAAGTCTGCGACCAGATATCGGATGCAGTTCTCGATGCATGCCTCAGCCAGGACAAGTACAGCAGGGTAGCCTGTGAAGTATTTGCCACTACTGACAGGGTCATTGTAGGTGGGGAGATCACCACCAATGCAGAGATAGACATCGAAGCTATTGTGCGGGCAACGGTCAAGGAGATCGGGTATACCGACCCTGATTGTGGCTTTGACTACAAGAGCCTGGAGGTCACCAATCTTACCAAGACACAGTCGGCAGACATCAACTTGGGAGTATCAGCCGGCTCCAACCTCTATGGTCAGCAGGGTGCTGGAGACCAGGGGATGATGTTTGGCTATGCCTGTGATGAGACTCCAGCTCTAATGCCGGCTCCTGTCATGTTCGCCCATGCGCTGCTAGAGAAAGCAAGCAACCTTAGGAAAAGCTGGCAAGTTCCTTTCCTGCTCCCTGACTCAAAGAGCCAGGTATCTGTAATCTATAAGGACGGCAAGCCGATCCACATTGATTCGGTAGTCATCAGCCATCAGCACAAGGCGAGTGCATCACGCGATGAGATAGCAGCTTTCCTTACCGAAAAGGTCATCAAGCCAGTTCTGCAAGGTACTGGGATGCTTACAGAGAAGACAAAATATTACATCAACCCGACGGGAAGGTTTGTCATTGGAGGTCCTGCAGGGGACACCGGCCTTACGGGACGGAAGATCATCGTAGACACCTATGGAGGCATGGGTCGTCATGGTGGGGGTGCCTTCAGTGGCAAGGACCCTTCCAAGGTTGACAGATCTGCTGCCTACATGGCTCGCTTTGTTGCAAAGAACCTTGTTGCCAACAAGTTCTGCCAACGCTGTGAAGTGCAGTTCTCCTACGCCATAGGTGTTCCCTACCCCATCTCTATCTTTGTCGATACCTTCGGTACCGGAACGATAGAGGACAGCAAGCTGGAAGACCTGGTCAGGCAGAAGTTCGACCTTTCCCCAGCAGGCATCATAAATACCTTTAATCTTTTACGTCCCATCTACCAGAAGAATGTGAACTACGGTCATTTTGGCAAAGAGGGAGCTCCTTGGGAAGAGATTGTAGATCTGAGGGTCTGAGAGAAAGCGCTAGAGACAGAACTATAAAAAGGATAGATAAAGAGGGGATAAGGAGCTGGTCAAACTGACCAGGACCTTATCCCCAGACGTATAAAAAGATTAGAGATATCTTACTGCACGCATCCTACGTGAATCGGTTTTGGTAAATGCATTCGTCGCTCCTTCCAGTCCCATGTGTTTTCCCATTGCATGTTTCTCTGCTGAAAAACCCCCTCTTGATTCAGTAGAACTCCAGTAGGATTGCCCTGAAAAGAATCCACCAATCTCGATTTCATTGGCATGCAAAGCCTCTAATTCACCTAATGAAGGCAGGAACCAGTCTTACTCTTCACTATATACAGAGATGCCATTAATTGGACCCCATGTTTTGAAGCTTCGAGTATGGGTACCCCCCTTGTATGAGCACAAAGCATGTTCACTGTAAATCTTGAGTCGCTATGCGATCATGGCAAGGGTGCAGTGAAACGGATAGTAGGGTGCAACAGACGAGCAAAAAAGCTACTGAAGTCGTAGAGATATGAAGAAGAGCGGAATCATTTTCGCTCTTCTTCATGCCTACTATAATACTATGCTCCAAAGCCTTTTTTAGCAGACCTTTTCAGAGTAAGCCTTGATGGCAGAGGCATTGGCATAGCTCGTTGCCTGGCCGTCTTTGAGCACTACCAAGGTAGGAGCCTGCATGATGGCATAGGTTCTGGCAAGCTCCCTCTCCTGTTCTGCATCAATAACCTGGTAAGCGATGCCCGACTCATCAAGGAAGCGCCTTGCGATCTTACAGTTGGGGCAGGTGCGTGTGGTAAACAGCAAAGCCTTTTCCCCTTGCCTCTTTGGTTTACTCCCTTCCTTGATGTCGTAGAGCTTTCTTTCCTTGAACTCCTCAGCTTTTCCATCATTCCAGTTTTTTACCGGCCTATAGTATCCGGTGATGCGACTGTAGACCTCAGTATCCTTGCCACAGTGCGGGCAAAGCGGCTGTTCGCCTGCAAGATAACCATGGTCACTACAAATCGAATAGATGGGACTGAGGGTATAGTAGGGGAGCTTGAAATTCGTTGCAATCTTCTTGACCAGTGCTGCAGCACTCTGCCAAGAAGTGAGGCGCTCGCCAAGGAAAGCATGGAAAACCGTGCCCGAGGTGTAGAGTGTCTGCAGTTCATCCTGGATGGAGAGAGCCTCAAAGATATCCTCTGTATAGCTCACAGGAAGGTTGGTGCTGTTTGTATAGTATGGTGTTTTATTCTCACCTGTCGCTGTCTTGATAAGGGGGAATGCCTCCTT
>CAYMRN010000303.1:0-2772 GCA_964392855.1 uncultured Sphaerochaeta sp. | reverse complement strand
ATTTTTTGGCCACAAAAAAATCCTGCAAGGAATAATTCCTTACAGGATTATCGGGCTGGACGGATTTGAACCGTCGACCCCTTGTCCCCCAGACAAGTACGCTAAACCCCTGCGCTACAGCCCGAAAAAGTACCGGTTACCCGACAGGAACGAACAATACCACAGAAGGGTTTTAGTGTCAACAAATGGAAAAAATGTTGGAGAAAATGTATCATACATCTATGGTATATGGTATTGATAGCAACTATTACTAGATAACAGTGGTTGTTTTCTATAAAATGTTGTACCTTGAGACAAATTATATAGGAGATCAGTATGGCATCAATGACAAAACTAGCACTCGCACAATCGTTGAAACAGCTTATGGCTGAGCGTACTCTTGATAAAATAACAATCAAGGAGGTGGTGGCCAGATGTGGGGTCAACCGACAGACATTCTATTATCACTTCCGGGACATCTATGACCTGTTGGATTGGATGTTCAGAAATGAAGGGCAGGAGTTCTCCAAAAAATATCCGTATACAGTTATTGACGACAATGGATATACGGCAATTCGTTCGCTATGCACATACCTGCAAGAGAACCGTGATGTGATGATAAACATCTACAACAGTCTGGGCAGGGAGTTGCTTGATCGATATCTCTGTCGTGAAATGGAAACACTGCTGACCGACTCGCTGAAGGCCCGCGCTGATAAGGCTGGGTTGAGCCAAGAACAACTGGCTGTCCTGGTAAACTTCTACAAGCATGCATTTGTAGGTGTTTCACTTGATTGGTTCCAGAAGGGGATGCCTGGGGAGACTGAGGAGATAGTTGCCTTGTACGTGCCGATTCTCAGTGGCACCTTTGATTCTGCGATTAAGAAAATGGCAAATAGCAAATAGTTTAGATATATGGGGTTTTTATGCTTAGCCAATTATTCAATACTTGAAGAATCGGCATCTATAGCGTACACTGACAAAAACCGATTGGCAAAAAGAGAGTGTTCAATGAACCAGATGAAAAAAAATGTGAAAAGAACGACAATACTCGCCTTGATAGTCCTATTTGTGTCCCTGTCGAGTATACATGCGTATCAGTTTTCCCCCTTGGAGCAGGTTTTTCAGCCTACTGGGGCTGAGAGCACCAAGACATACACAATCGTCAATGATAGCAATGATTCAATTGCGATCAGCATTACAGCTCTGATTAGGGACCAGGATAGCCAAGGCGTGGAAATAAATTCACCTGCAGATGCCTATTTTTCCATTGTTCCTAACAAGCTTGTTGTTCCTCCACAGAGCAGCTGGGTTGTGCGTGTCCAGTATCGTGGACCGAAGACAGTCACTAACGAGCTCTCCTTTCGCCTAAAGGCTGAACAGATTCCTTACTCTCAAGGAAAAAGCAGTACCGACAAGGGCATGTTCAACTTCCTGTACATCTATACCACAAGCCTGTACGTACAGCCCTCCAAGATTGTGGAAAACGTAGGGGTCAGGGCAATAGCTCCAACCACTTCAGAAGAGGGTGATCCTACCATGGCCGTCACGCTTGTCAACATGGGGACAGTCCACCAGCTTCTGGTTTCAAGCATTCTTGAGGTAAAGGACAGCCGAGGTAATTCGGTAGTTTTGCAGGGCTCTGATGCATTGCCTTCCCTTGATGGAATGAACCTTCTTGCCAAAAAGACAGTCACCAAGCAAATTCCTTGGCCCGAAGGATTGTCCAGAGCTCCTGGAGTTACCTATCAAGCCACCATCAAATATAGCAAATAGGGGAGCCACTCCCTCTGCCAGATTAGCAAGGTTAATTGTATATGAGACGTAAGGGGTTAGCACATGCGGTAATCTTAGGCGGGTTACTAGCATTTGTAACCCTTTTTCTTACGCTTTTTCTCTGGGAATGTTTCCTGACCCCCCGGCCTGAAGCCTCCCAGGAGACGGAACAGCTAATCCCCATAACTACCTTTGAACGTAAGGCCCCGTCCATCCCAGCCCCTCCTACCTTCATAGGGAGCCCCACTGTTGCATTCATAGAGGAGAGCCCACTTCCTGTCGTGGAAGAGAAGCGCCCCCTTCCTGCCGTGGAAGAGAAGAGCCCCCTTCCCATGCCCCCACCCGAACACCTGATTTGGCTTCCTCGGGTACCCATCCAGGTCAAAGTGCCTGCAATACCCAGAAGCCTCACTGTCTCCACCAGGCTGCATGTCCCTGATGTTCCTTTCCTGTTTGAACCTATGGTTCTTTCAGAAGAGGAGTTTGACATGTTCTACCCAGTCATTTCTGCCCCACAGGAGCTGAGCGATGACTTCTTTGCTGATTTCTTTGTGGTGGGAGCAGATTCTGCCATCGCCTATGATGATGGGCTCTACTACTTGGGCCTTCTTATCAACGGTGATTATGTCGGTGACATTGAGGTGGAGTTCGAGGGGGAGACCCAATCCATCAATACAGCGGAGCTTGCCTACTTCATAGGCAGTTACATCACCAAGGGAGCCTCAGAACGCTTGTTTGGGGATAAGCTTCCCTATCTTTCCATTGAAGAGATCAACAGCCGCGGCATCGAGGCTACGTATGATAGTGCCGCCTTTACCGTCTCACTGGAGTTTGGCTTGGAGGATATGCCCGAAAGGTCGGTGAGCATCACCACTTCCTCCATCAACAGAAGGGAGCAGTACGGGATAAGCGGAGCGATCGTCCTGAAACCGGCAAAGCTGTCGGTTGCCAGCTCCTTGAGCCTTTACACCCTGCTGGTTTATGAGCCCTCTCCCTTTGATCTGAACAACAGTCTTG
>CAYMRN010000302.1:0-2787 GCA_964392855.1 uncultured Sphaerochaeta sp. | reverse complement strand
TATAAATGGAATTCCAGCTTCTTCTGCTGCTCTGATCGAGGCACCAATAGCACCACCATCATGTGCACGTGCAATAATAACATCAACATTTTGGCTTATCAAATCTTCGATATTAGAAGCTTGTTGAGACGAGTCACTGTCAGCCACATTTACGATCCACTTGAACTCCAAACCGTGCTTAGCCCCATACTCCTCGCTATAAGATTTCATGTAATCTTCCCAAGCTTGGATCATGGCATGCATCTTTTCATTCCATGACAACCCTACAACAATAAGATTGTCAGGCTTTGCTGCTTCTTTAGCACCAGCTGCCCAAATGTTCGTAGGAACTACGACACAAAGCAATACGATTGCAACTATCAAAACCTTTTTTCTCATACTTCCTCCTTATTCAGCGAAAACCTTTATTTATTGCGGTTTGCTGAATTTCTTTAAACGTTAATAATATTGTATCATGCTTTAAGGATAAATCAACAATATTCTTGTGTTTAATATAACTTTATTGTTTTCTATTGGTTTTCAAATAATTCTTATTAGTTTTTATTGTTGTTTTATTGATTTTTCGATAATAAAATTTAATCTATAATGTAGTAGTAATCGAGGAAATAGAGTATCGAATCCCCTATGCATAGGATTTTAAGAAGCCCAATGTGTGTTTGATAGAGTAGCTTGGATAAGGATACAAAGAGTATCAAGTTCTTCGCAGGATTAGGTCTCGTTTTTCTCAACCATTGTGTTAAAGAGAAATCGCCTCTCTTATGAGTATTGAATTTGGTAGCACGAGATGCACCTATCTCGGCTAGATCTTTTTCTTCCTGATCTCTATGACAAAAGAGTTCTTATCCCCACGATAGCGTGCCTTGGAGAACTCAATGGGGACACCCTTGTCATCAAAACTGGTCGTTTCGATATACTGTACAGGATTCAAAGGAGCAACCTGTAAGAGTTTTGCATCAGCATCGTTGGCAAGCCGTATCTCCAGCACTCGTCTGCTTGACTCTATCTGCACCCCGTATTTTTTCCTCATCAGGGAATAGAGTGACTCTTTTTCCAAGTCATCATGCAAAAGACCTTCAAGGGCATAGTCATGCGTTGGCAAATAGGTGGAGACCAAGACAATCGGTTCCTTGTTTATGCTTCGCAAACGCTTCAGGTGCACCACTTTTCCGTCTTGGGGAACCTGCAAGGAGATTGCAACATCAGGGGGAGGGAGTACCAGCTCCAAGGTGATGACCTTGGTATGGGGAGTAAGCCCCTTCTCCTGCATCTCGTCATTAAAGCTTTCCAGTACTTCCAGAAACTCCTGCTTGATCTTCTGTGGGAGTATCATGGTGCCTTTTCCCTTGTGCCTCTCCAGATACCCCTCACTGGTCAGCTCCCCCAAGGCTTGCCGCACAGTCGATCGGGAGATATCGAAATGAGCACAGAGCTCGGTCTCTGTTGGAATCACTGTGTAGGGCTCTTCCTCGTGGATGAAGGAGAGCAGCAGCTCCTTCAGCTGATAATACAGCGGGATGGGGACTGCTTTGTTGAGCTCTTTTTTCTGGAAAAATGGATTTATCATTGCATTACACCAATATACAGTATTTTTTGTAGGGTTGTGCTCGTATAACACAACAGAAAGCTTGAAACGACACCACTAGAGGAATGGTCCGAATCTGTGACCCTCTCGTAATAAAGAGAGGGCCACAAGAGAAAAGACCAGCGTCACTTTACAAGCTCTACCGCTTCTCGGGTCAGTTTGGTAATTTCTGCAAATTTCCCTTCGTTGATAAGTTCTGCACTTACCATCCAGGAACCTCCACAGGCAATGACACTCTTGAGTGCGAGGTAGGAGAGGATATTCTTCTGGTTTACCCCACCGGTAGGCATAAACTCCACCTCATAGACACTGCCCAAAGCCTTGAGCATTGCAGTCCCACCAGAGGCTTCTGCTGGGAAGAACTTTAGGACCTTCAGCCCCTTTCGCAGGCCCATCTCCACTTGTGTCGGAGAGTTCACCCCGGGGATGACAGGGATATTCTGCTCGATGCAGTAGTCGACCACCTCAGGGTTGAACCCAGGGGAGACAACAAACGAAGCACCTGCCTCAATCGCCTTCTTGGCCTGTTCGACAGTCAGGATGGTCCCTGCCCCTACAAAGATATCCGGGCGCTCCTTCTTCACAAGTGCTATGCACTCTGGTGCTACGCTAGTCCTGAAGGTTATCTCTGCAACAGGGAGCCCCCCTTTTGCAAGGGCATCCATCAGAGGAAGGGTGTCCTCCACACGCTCCAGTTTCACAACTGGGATAACCTTGGCTTTTTTGATGCTGTCATAGATTGATTTGTTCATGGCTTACTTGTCCTTTAATATAGTGAGTATGTTTGTAACCGCAGAGCTTGTCGCCCTTTGGATGCTCTCTTCGGTAAACCCACCAATGTGTGGGCTTAGTGTCACTCTCTCATGCAAGAGCAATCTGTTCAATGCAGGCGGTTCGCTGTCAAAAGCATCGACTGCATAGTGCAGCACGACATCGCCTTCCAATGCCTTGAACATGGCATCGCTATCCACAAGAGGGGAACGCGCTGTATTGATGATGATGACACCCTTCTTAACCTGTTCCAAAAACCGCTTGTCAACCAGTGGCTTGTCCTCAGGAGGACAATGCAAGGAGATGATATCTGATGAGGCTAGCAGAGTCTCCATGGGAACAAAGCTAAAGCCCTCAAGACCCTTAAGCACATCTGCTTGGTACAAGTCATACCCCACAACTCGCATCCCAATGCCAATGGCCATGCTAGCCAA
>CAYMRN010000301.1:0-2794 GCA_964392855.1 uncultured Sphaerochaeta sp. | reverse complement strand
TGGCGGCTATCGAGGCCGAATGTCTCAAGATCATACCAGAATATGGTGCCTTTTTTATGGTGTTGGTTCATTATCCCAGTATACCACAAAACTGAATTTGTGTCTTTTTTCTCAATTCAGTTGTTCTCTTTGTTTTAGTGTCATAGTATGGAGGGCAGTAGCCTATGAAAAGAACGATAGTAGTGATGATGATCCTATTCCTCTGCTTGGGTGCATTTGCCAAACCTACGGCAAATGATGTCATTGTAGCTCTTGCAGCCATAACTGATTCCACCATCGCCTCTGTTGCGGGATTCTTGAACAACCCTCCTTTGGAACTTCCGGGCCTGAAGCTTTTGTTCCACGAGAGGCAGAGCCTTCCCTATGCCCTTACCTTCACCGATTCTGATCTCAGCACCTATCTTCCTGTATTTGAAAAGACCCGAGGGAGAGCAGACGAGTCCTTTTTTGCCTCCCTCATGCGTGCTGCCAAGGGACCTTTGAACGATATTGCCCTACAGTATCTTACGGTACATGCTTGGGAGAAGGGCCAGGCTATCCTCAATGGGGCGGCCATCACCCAATTCGATGAAGGCGATACTGTTGCATCCCTTATGGGATCTGCTCTGATGAGTGGGGGGATGAAGCCCATCACAGTGACTGTGGATGTGCGGGTTGCAGGGCGCAGGGTGAGCGAGCCTGTCTCGGTCAAAGGGGTGTTTGTCATCCAAAGTGATGCCCAAGGATATTTTGAGATCAAGCCAATTGAGCTGACAATAAATGGAGATGCTCCAAATGTGTGAGTGTCAGGAGGATGTATGACGGATATCATAGCAAAAAGTGAAGCGTTTCTAGCCAAATGGGGGGCGTCTCCTGTAAATATTGATATGGAGCAGTTGCTCTCCCAGTTCAATGACGAGATGGAAAAGGGTCTTGCTGAGGATGGGGCAAGCTCCCTGCAGATGATACCTACCTATACCAAGGTCGTTGATGAGGTGAGCAAAGGGGAGAGCGTCATCGTCCTTGATGCAGGCGGGACCAACTTCAGGACCTGTCTGGTCACTTTTGACGAACAGGGCACAGCTCATATTGAAGACTTCAGGAAAACCGCCATGCCAGGGGTGAAAAGAGAGGTTACCGCCAAGGAGTTCTTCACTACCTTTGCCGATGAGGTTGAGCGTCTCATAGACAAGAGCGACAAGATCGGATTCTGCTTCTCCTATGCTGCGACCATCACCGAGGATCATGATGGCATCCCCCTTGTCTTCTCCAAGGAGATAAAGGCCCCTGAGGTGATCGGAAAGCCTGTAGGGGCCAACCTTCTGGCCGAGCTTGCCCGTCGCGGCTACGATGTGTCCAAGAAGAAGGTTGCGGTCCTCAATGATACGGTTGCAACCCTCCTGGCGGGCACTGCCGCTCTCTCTGAGGTGCCATATAGTGGGTATATCGGCTTTATCCTAGGAACAGGAACCAACACTGCCTACGTGGAGCAGAATGCAAAGATAGGGAAGATAGCCCCCACCGAAGGCAGCCAGATCATCAACATTGAGTCGGGGAACTTCGACTACTGCCCAGGACCCCTTGACCGCTCTTTCTTTGACTCCACCAAACATCCTGGACAGTACCATCTGGAGAAGATGATCAGCGGGGCATATCTTGGTCCCTTGAGCAGTGTTGTCATTGAGAAGGCGATCGAAGAGGGCATCTTGAGCACAACCTTTGCAAAGAGGTTCAAAGAGATTGCCCCTATCAACACCACGGTGATGAGTAACTACCTTGAGATGCCTTTCAACAAAGGGTATGCATTGGTAGCGTGTTGCGAAGGCAACGAGGAAGATGCCGCGGCCTTGTGGACCATCATAAATTCGGTAATAGCGAAAGCCGGTAAGCTCACTGCCGCCAACCTTGCAGCAACTGTCTTGAAAAGCGGGGCAGGGACAGACCCAAGACGTCCGGTCTGCATCAATGCTGACGGAACCACCTTCTATAAGACCGAGTACCTGAAAAAATATACCGAGCACTACCTCTACAAGTATCTGGAGGTGGAGAGGAAGCGGTACTACCGCTTTGTCCGTATCGACGATTCTCCGACCATTGGGGCGGCCATTGCAGGGCTGAGTCTGTAGGGTCGCTTCTAGTCGGGCCTCTCCCCATCATTGCAAACCTCCAGAAACAGATCTCTTCTGGAGGTTTGTCTTTGCTCATGTAACCAGGTCCCTCTCTCTGAAATGCGCAAAACCTCCAAACAGGTACAGGCCAAGGACAGCATTGAACCCAACAGCTGAAAACACACTGAAGCGTTCAAAGAGACCAAAAAGCTCTTTTGGGGCTGCTGCTGTGCCGACCGCACCGACAAACATCAAGGTAAGGGCGACTGTCGCCCAGATGGCCAGATCTGGATACTGTCTTGTACGATAGCCTCCAACCATGATGAGAAGAAGGGAGGTAATCGAAAGCAAGACTACCGTTGGGGTCACCACGTAGAGATGCATGATATCCTGAAAGTCCCCGCCAAATCCTCTGGTGGAGAGAGGAAACATGGTATACCCGATGGCAGAAACCCAGTTCATTATTGCAAAAACATAGATGCCTGTGCGCAAGCTTTTGTTCAGTCTTCTTGAAACAAAAACAGAGACCAGTGTGACAGAGACTACCCCACATACAGCATAAAGGCTGCTCAGCTGGTTCCACAGGGCAAGCGAAGGGGCATTCGCTGCACTCAAATCACTTACGGCTTGGCTTTTCCAATCGTAGCCTGGATACACTGATGGCGAAAATACTACTGCCGCACTATAGGAGAAAAGACTCAGAAGTC
>CAYMRN010000300.1:0-2804 GCA_964392855.1 uncultured Sphaerochaeta sp. | reverse complement strand
AAAACTCTTTCTGATACGTATCAGGAGCATTAGTATGAGAAGATGTATTCTCCTCTGCCTTGTTGTTGCGTCGTTGATCATCGCCATCACATCGTGTTCACTGGAAAACGGTACAGGGACTCCTCTTGAGATCGCCCATAATCCCAAAAACCTGCTTACCGTGGAAAAAAGTGATTACTCTTTTTCACGCAGGGAAGTATCCTTATGGTTTACAACTCCAAGTGAATTCGGAGCAACTGGCTATACCCTCCAATTCAGTCCCACAAATGCCCCCAATTCGTTTCAGACGGTCAAGAGTGTAGGAGGAGACGACCTAACCACTACAGAACCCCTTGCAAGTGGCTACGGCCTTGCAATTCCTTCACCCAATACTGAAGGGTACTTTAGGCTTCAGGTCCACGGGGGGAAATATGACGGTCAGTTTTCCAACACGGTGTTTGCAACACAAACAGCTTCAAATTTGGCAATCACCTGGAGTCTAGATTATTCCATGGTTAATACAGGGATAATGAGCCCTCATGTAGGTTTTGGGATCGTGGCCTCCTTTCCAGTCATAGATAGGGATGATTCTGATAAAGTGGTCTCCGATGCCCTGGAGGCTATCTATACGTGGTATCGGGTCAATCCAAATGATTTTGAAGATAGAGAGGAAATCGTAGGGCAGACAGACCTTTCCTATACCACGCAAGCCTCTGACATAGACCACTATATCCTGGTGATCGCGAAGGGGACCAATGAAAAATTCCCGGGTGGATTCTGCTGCGCAATGACTGATTTTGTGATCACGCCGTAACCCAGTCGAAGCAACCAGGATGTCAGGTTGTTCGTGCGCTTTTTATTTGGAGTGACTTGCCAACGGATTGCTCAGACCCTAGGCATAGCACTCAAGCTGTCTTATACTAGTAGCGAAGTGACCTGCACTTGTATGCGGTAGCCGGCCCTCGGGCAGGTGAATCCACGATTGTACAAAACCGCAGGTCACTTCATCCATGCTACACGGGGTGAAACCCAAGCATGCTAAACATGGCAAGGAAACCAAGACCGAGGGATATCCACTCCCCGTTTCTCATAGCTGCTGATGCTAATGCATGAAAAGCACCTTCACTGAGGTATCAGCGATGCTGGTGTTTGCTTATCTCTTTTCCCAGGGAGAACTCGGCCTCATACTCAAGCTGCCCGAGTTTGTCATACCCCACCCAAAGGCCGTGCTTCACCCCTGCCTTGTACTGCCCAACTTGCCAGAGCATGCCGTTTTCCCTATAGAAGAGCCACTTGCCATCCATCTCCTGATTACCCAGCACCGGCCCTGTCGCCTTCACAACACCCGTCTTATAATAGTGGGTGAGGATATTCCCTCTCTGGGATGAGATTACCTGGCCGTTTGCAAAAGTCTTTTCTCGTTCCATGGTGTGTCCTTCACTGTAGATTTTGTTGACACCATAAGCATACCACGGACATGTGGCAAGAGCCATGGCATGCAAGGGAAGGACTACTGATAAAGATCCTCCCGCGCCACAAAACAGCTCTGGTACAAAGAAAGCCTCAAAATGAAGGTCCGGTATCCTGGCGAGGAGAGCTATCATTTGATAGTGAGGTTAACCGTATTGGCAAAGCATCCGGTCTTGGATGCATTACACGTGTACCCGATCAAAACATATGTTCCTGGCTTAAGGGTGCCCAAATCAAAGGTCTTCACCACATGGTACCCTGTGAATCCAAGCTTCTTTACAGATTTTTCCTTCAATACAGGCAACGATGTTCCATCTAGGGTGATGTCAAACTCAGTTCTCTGCATCAGTATTTCAGCATCACCCTTACTTAATTTCTTTCCTTGCTCCCCACGGCTGATAAGGATAGTATACCCTCCATCCCGGTATTCAATGCTTGTATCCTTGACCGGAATATTTGCACTGGTCAGATGGGTAAAAAAGTTTAGTTCGCCAGATTTGTAGGGATCAACTTCACAACCTAAAGACATTATCAAAAGCAGAGAGCCCAAAACCAATACAATGGCTTTTTTCATATGCATCCCTTTCACACCCTGTAGGAAAAGTATGTCAGACAACCATGGATTTGGCAACCTTCTTAGGGAGTATTGGCCTTTATTTTAGAATGGGGAATAGGGGCTGAGGCATATTGTGTGAGCAACAGGAAGCATGCCTTCTGCTGATTGCTTTTTGTCTTACTTCACAATGGTGAGATTGACTGTATCTGTGTAGAGGGCAGGATCCTTTCTGGTATCGCCATCCATTTCGAATGTTTCGCCAACCAGGGTGTATATGCCTACAGGCAAATCAAAGGTAAAGTCTTGAGCCACTTCGTATCCGCTGTGAAACCATTTCACATACATGGCACCACTCTTAATCAGAAGCTCATCCTCACCTGTAATACCGAGGGCAAACTTGGTTTTATCTTGTAACGCTTCGGCTTCTCTTTTGGATAGGTTCCCTTCAACATATCTTGTAGATTCCCACCACCGGGTCATGATGATGGTGATGCCCTCATTATCGTAATCCAGAGTCGCATCTGTCTTCCCATCACCACGGACTACAGTATCTGTGTAGAAAAATATCATGCTTTCATCATCAGACAAATTCAAATCACAACCAAGAAGGACGATAACAGTCACGAGCAAAAAAAGAGAAAGAAAAACAAAGGATTTTTTCATATCCAAGTCTCCTATCTTGCAGGCTATATGTAGTCTTGTCCATTAGGATTGAATGCGCAATCCACAGGCAACAAATATCTATTTGATAATTCTATAATCATAGCTATAAGAAAAGAAATGGTGTCCCATGCAACAG
>CAYMRN010000299.1:0-2806 GCA_964392855.1 uncultured Sphaerochaeta sp. | reverse complement strand
ACAGTCTACAGGCAAGCTGACACCTACCGCGTTCCCCGCATCGCCTTCATCAACAAGATGGACCGCCTTGGGGCCAACTTTACAACTGCCCTCAATGAGCTGAGTGTGAAGCTCGGGGCTAACCCGATACCTCTCTTTCTTCCTGTCGGGTCTGAGAATGAGTTCAAGGGCATCATCAACCTGATGAGCATGAAGTTCATAACCTATGATTCCAGTGACCAGGGAAAGACCATCGTGGAAAACGAGATCCCCCGCTCCATGGTTGATGAGGCCGAACAGTGGAGAGAACGGCTCATTGACAGCGTCGCCTCCTTCAGCGACGAGATTACCGAGCTCTACTTCGAAGGGGAGGATATCCCCCTCGACCTGATCATGGCTACCTTGAAAAAGGCTACCATCGCAAGAAAGGCGCTTCCTGTCTTTGTAGGGTCGTCACTGAAGGATATCGGGGTCCAGTCATTGCTTGACGGGGTCATAGAGCTGTTGCCCTCCCCTTCAGAAGTGCCTCCCTTGGTTGGCATCAACCAGAAAACCGGCAAGGAAGTCGATGTTGTCTATGACAAGGACAAGCCCCCTCTAGCCCTGATTTTCAAGATCCAGGTTGACCGTGAGGCAGGGCCCCTCAGTTTTGTGCGGGTATACAACGGAACCCTGCGCAAGGGCACTTCCATCATGAACATCTCCAAGAAAAAGCGTGAGAGGATCAATAGGATCTTGCGTATGCATGCCAACCGCCCCGAGGAGATCAGCGAACTCAAGGCTGGGGATATAGGTGTGATAGTAGGCTTCAAGGAAGGGAGGACAGGGGACACCATAGGCAGCGAAGGCTCGCAGATTCTCCTTGAGGAGATGCACTTCCCCACTCCGGTCATATCAGTGGCAATAGAGCCCAACACCCTCAGCGATGGGGATAAGTTGCGCTCGGCTCTGGCCATCCTCGCCCAGGAGGACCCTACCTTCACCCATCGTGACGATGCGGAGACAGGGCAGCTGATCATCAGCGGCATGGGAGAGCTGCACCTCGATGTGTTGGTCACGCGCCTTACCAAGGAGATGAAGATCCAGGCACGGGTAGGCAAACCGCAGGTTACCTACCGAGAGTCCATCCTTGCTACTGCCAGTGGCAGCGAGCACTTCTCCAAAGTCATTGCCGGCAAGGAAAACACTGCAGGGGTGAGCATCACGGTTCGCCCTTTGAGCAGGGGAAGCGGCACGAACTACCTCAACTCTGCAAAGGTGCGGGGAATACCCGAAATATACACCGAGGCGGTGAGGCGGGGCATCACCAACTCCTTCAAGGGTGGCATCCAGATGGGATATGAGGTGTGTGACCTGGAGGTTGAGGTCACCTCCATTGAATACAATGAGCTGACTGCCTCTGAGTTCGCCTTTGAGGCTTGTGCGGCCATGTGCTTTGACAAAGTCGCCCAGGAGGCCAGACCGGTCCTTATGGAACCCATTATGCAAGTAACCATAGCTGTCCCTTCTCTCTTTGTGGGAGAAGCGATTTCCAGCCTTACAAGCAGAAGCGGTTTAGTAAACAGCATAGAGAGCCGTCCGGTTGGAGAGTATATCCATGCGCAGGCACCGTTGGCACAATTATTTGGCTATTCGACTGTACTTCGATCTGCAACGCAAGGGCGAGGAACCTTCTCCATGGAATTCAGTTATTATGCACAGAAACAGCCGTAATGTATGGAAAGCACCAAATATAGCAAGGCAAACCCTTGCCTAATATCTGTTTCCATGCCTAGAATACTAGCAGGATAGTCATATAAGAATGAAAAATAGTTTTACTAAACACGTTTGGCATCTTGAATTTGGTGATTATCGAAAGAGGAGTACAACATGGCTAGAACTTACAACTTACAGGATATCTTTGCTAGGAATTTAAAAGAGCGACGAAGGAAGCTTGCTTTGACACAGGCCCAGCTTGCCGAAAAGATTGGTGTCTCCACCTCCTTTGTGACTGAAATCGAAACTTCAAGGAAGGCCCCTTCCTTTGCGACGATCGAAAAGATCAGCGCAGCTCTTGACGTACCTTGCTGGACCCTGTTTTGTGAAGACGGAGACAAACTGCCCAATGACGTTACTGCCATGGACCAGTTCGCCTACAAACTGAAACAGGACATCAACCACATCATCGATGAAAATGTGAGCTTTACGAGGTAGCATACGAATTCATCTCTCTCAACTTTAGAGCCTTCCACATAAAAAAGCGGATTGGTCGTTATGCGACTGATCCGCTTAATTTTGGGAAAAATACGTTTCTGACGTTGCAAGGCCTTGTCTACCCACTGGCCTTAGGCATTCTCCCCTGAGTTTACAAAGAATTCTTTTGACATATAGAGTTCTGGGCCTTACCATTGGTCTATACATTTTTCATAGGCACCGGGCACCAGACGGTGACCAAAGGAGGAGTTATGGGCGTCGTCAGCGCGAACTTAAGGAATGTTGCCATCATCGGCCACAATGAAACCGGGAAAACCACTCTAGTCGAACAGATGTTGTTCTATGCAAAGGTGATTTCCCGGGCAGAAACAATTGAAAGCGGAAGAACCACAAGTGACTATACTGAGGAGGAGATTGCCAACAAGATCTCCATCCATGCTTCCCTTGTTTCCTTTGACTGGGAAGGCAAAACCCTTAATATCCTAGATACTCCGGGTACAGCAGCATTCATCGGAGAGACCATCTGCGGATTTCGCTCTTGCGAATCAGCCCTTATGGTAGTAGACGGACGCAATGGCGTTCAGATAGAGACCATCAAGCTATGGCGTCACCTTGATGAGAGAAACAAACCACG
>CAYMRN010000298.1:0-2808 GCA_964392855.1 uncultured Sphaerochaeta sp. | reverse complement strand
CCTGAGCCACCGCCTGAAGCACCGCCCCCGCGAACTCTCGGGGGGGGAGATGCAACGTGTCCTGCTTGCACGCTCTCTCTGCCAGCAAGGCAACGTCCTGCTGCTCGATGAGCCGGTGAACCACCTGGATGTAAAGCACCAGAGGACCATGATGAACCTGCTCAAGCGGCTGGTAGAGAAGGATATGAGTGTCATCTGTGTGTTGCACGACCTCTTGTTGGTCCAAGTCTATAGCGACGAGACCATCCTGCTAAAGAAGGGGGAAGTCTTTGCCAATGGGCCGACCGAACAGGTCATCTGTCACGAAAACCTCCATGCTGTCTATAACATAGATGCGCACAAGATACATGACCCCACACTAGGGCGTGACCTCTGGATGCCTACCTGGTGTTGACCTGCATCCATGGTGTTTGTACACTCATACATAGGAGTTATGGGTGAAAAAAATCAGTTATTGCCTTCATAGCATCTATAGGGCTGTGGTAAAGGTGATATTGCAGGTAAATTATGATTTTCAGACCTGGCAGGAAGAGAGCCTGCCCCCAGGACCCAAAATCTTCTGTTCCAACCATTTCAGCAGCAGCGACGTGCACTTTGTGACCACGCTTATGAAGGACCCCCTGCATATGGTCATAGGACCGGGCTTTGGAATCCCCATTGTTGGGAACTTCCTCGGCTGGACAGAACAGATTAAGGCCCTTACCCCTCAAGACAGGAAACAAGTTGTATCCAAGGCAGCTGCCTATCTTGCAGAGGGCGACTCGGTATATATTTTTCCTGAGGGCGAGCTCAATACCCAACGGCAACTCGCCTTGTTCCGTCCCGGTGTCGCCAGGATTTACCTGAAACATCCGGTGCCCATCATACCTATAGGACTGCTTGCCCCACGAAGAAGGGTGAAAAACAAACGGTCTAAGACCGCTGGCAGGAGCATGACGGTGGTTTCCAGAAACTACTACGCAAACATTGGCAAACCTATGGAATTTCCTGAGGCGATAGAGCTTGCAAAGACGGACCGCCTCGCCGCAGAGAAGATGATCTGCTCGTTATTGACCGTAGAGGTCTCCCGACTGATCGAAGAGATCAAGACGGATAAATTCTGGAGTTAGTATGGATGATTTGACCAAGTTGTTCTCGGAGTTTGAAAGGCAGGTGGGGGAGATAACCTCCCATGCAAAACAGGTGCATAAGCTCGATTTTTCAGCCAAACTGAGAAATGGCACGTACTTTAACTTTTCTTACAATAGTGACACCTATAACAGAAAGCTCAACAGTGAGGGCAAGCACCCCTATGTCCCAGCTTCAGTTTTCAATGCTGTGGTAGACATCATAGGATCGGTGGTATCAGCGGTGATACTCATACTTCTTGCCGTAGCAATCCACAACACACCCCTGGGTTTTGTCAAGGAGACCTCTCTGGTCATACTTACCTTCAGCCTATTCACCTCCTGCTTCATCATCAGTGCCCTCTACCACCTCTTTGACCGGACTAGCGGTGCCCGTTTTGTTTTTTCCAATGTATTTGAGGCCCTGAAGATACTCTCCATCTCTTTTGCAAACGTAGCCCTTGCAATGCTCGCCTCCCCTGAAAAAGCCTCATCAGTCTTGTTGTTTACCCTGGTGATAGGTGCATCAGCAGCCCTTTTGCTCTCCTTGGGGACCCAGGGTGGAGCCCGTGCCTCCCTAGCCTTTTGCATACTGCTTCCCTACCTGCCTCTTTTTGCCTTCTCTTCCTTGGCCTTGCTTACCACAGCCACGCTTTTTGCACTCTGGTCTCTGGTTGGCCTGATCGCCAAAAGCAATCTCAGGATCAAGAGCAATACCACCTTTGCCCTTATAGGGGTCATATCCTTGGCTTTGAACTTCCTTCCTTTGCTGGGAATCTAGAGACATATCCTGCCTCCAAACCTCTCCGAACTTCTTGATTCGCTTACTTTTTACCTTTCAAAACACCAAGAGAAAGCCTATACTATCAAGGTACAAGGAGGAAACGTATGAAAATGGCAATTTTAGGTGCTGGCAACATCGCACGAAAGATGGCAGCCACCATAGCCGAGATGGAACATGTGGAAGCATACGCAGTCGCTTCGCGAAACTTGGAAAAAGCGAAAGAGTTTGCACGCAAATGGAACATTCACAAAGCATATGGTTCCTACCAAGAGATGGTAAACGATCCTGATGTCGATCTTGTCTACGTGTGCACACCACACGCCTTTCACTACGAGCACATGATGCTAGCCTTAGAGCATGGAAAACATGTCCTGTGTGAAAAATCCTTTACCATGAATGCTGATCAGGCAAGGAAGGTACTCGCCTACGGCAAGGAGAGAAACCTTCTGGTTGCAGAAGCGATATGGACACGCTATCTGCCGATGCGCCTTGTCCTGGACCAGATACTAGACCGTCGTGTCATCGGTGAGCCCCATGCCCTTACGGCAAACCTTTGCTACCCGATTAAGGGTGTTAAGCGACTTGTAGACCCTGCCCTGGCTGGAGGGGCCCTTTTGGATGTAGGGGTCTACCCCATCAATTTTGCCATGATGGTCTTTGGCAACCAGATAGAGGAGATTTCCTCCACCTGCATCAAGACTGACAGCGGCGTGGATGAGTCGAACAGCATTACCCTCACCTTCAAGGGTAACAAGATGGCTGTCCTGCACAGTTCCATGGTAAGCACCAGCGACCGCCTTGGCGTGATCTTCGGAACCCGTGGCTTTATCGAATTCAAGAACATCAACAACTGTGAAGGAATCAATGTATATGACAAGGATTACAACCTTGTGGAAACATATAAGCCTTTCAAGTACA
>CAYMRN010000297.1:0-2809 GCA_964392855.1 uncultured Sphaerochaeta sp. | reverse complement strand
GGCGAGCCCGCAATCAAGAGAGAGGGCGATGCCATCACTCTAGTGACGTTGGGACCCTCGCTCTACACAGCTTTGGATGCTGCTGCAAGGCTCGAGTCAGAGTTTGGCATGCAGGCAGAAGTTATCGACTTGCGTTGGATCAACCCCCTCAAGTACGAGACTCTCATCGAAAGCGTGAAGAAGACCGGCCGCTGTGTCATGGTTACTGACAGCTCCGAAAGGGGAAGCTATCTGCATACGGTCGCATCGAATCTCAGCCGTCTGGCCTTTGAGTATCTTGATGCCCCGGTTGTAGTGGTTGGATCCAGAAACTGGATTACACCCCCTGCCGAGATGGAAGAGTACTACTTTGCACAGGCCTCTTCTGTCCTGGATGCAATCCATGAGCAGGTGCTCCCTCTTCCCTCCTACGTCCCTGTCTATAACTACACCGATGGTGAGTTCTATCGCACCAGCCGTGAAGGCGTCAAACTATCCCAGAGGAGGTGTCCATGGATATGCAACAGCTGGAAATGGCCATCAATAGTCCTGAGAAACCGGTTCGCCTAGAGGCGAGCCGGACTCTCGGTACTCTGATCGAAAGCGGCTCTCTACGTCGCAAGGTTCTTGAGGAGGTGAACAACCACGTGCATACCACCTGGTCGTTCAGCCCCTATGAGCCCTCGGCTGCCGCTTACGCTGCCTGGAAGGCAGGGCTTGGGATTGTCGGAAGCATTGATCACGACAGCATAGGTGCTGCCTCTGAACTGCTGCAAGCAGCTAAGGACCTGGGCATAGCCAGTACTGTCGGCTTTGAGCTGCGGGTGAGTTTTTTGGATACCCCCCTGGCGGATAGGAAGATCAACAACCCTGACTCCCCCGGCATTGTCTATATGTGTGTCCATGGGGTCCCTCACCAGAGCCTTGATGAGGTTGCCCGATTTCTACAACCTGTGAACAAGCAGCGCAACAAGCGCAACAAGGCACAGGTGGAAGCTCTGCAATCGTTGGTCGGCCCCTATGGGTTCGATCTTGATTTTGAGCGTGATGTGGTCCCTCTCTCCCGCTCAGACGAGGGGGGATCCATCACTGAGCGCCATATCCTTTATGCCATGGCTAAACAGTGCATGGCGATGTTTGGCAAGGGTGAGAAACTGCTTCGGTTCTTGGAAAAGGATTTGAAGATTGCCCTTTCGCTTCAGGTGCGATCACTGTTGCTCGACCAGGGCAACCCTCACTACGCCTACGACCTGCTGGGTGTGTTCAAAAGTAATTTTCTCTCGCGTTTCTTTATCCAGCCAACAAAGGCCGAGTGCCCTGATGTGCGGGCCGTGGTTGCCTTTGGCAACAGTATCGGGGCCATCCCCGCCTATGCCTATCTAGGCGATGTTGATCAAAGCGTGACAGGGGACAAGAAGGCTGAGAAGTTTGAGGACGGCTTTTTGGTGGAGTTGCTGGATACCCTGGTCGATATCGGCTATCCGGCTATCACGTATATGCCGCCTAGAAATACCCTTGGGCAGATGCATAGGCTGCAGGGCCTTGCCAAGGAGCGCAATCTCATGGAGATCAGCGGCGTTGATATCAACAGTTCACGCCAAAGCATGAACTGTCCGGAGCTCTTGCAGCCCTCCTGCCGCCATCTGGTCGATTCTGCATGGGCCTTGGTTGCTCACGAAAAGTTGGCGACAAAGGATGAGAAGCTTGGTATTTTCCACCCGGAGAACCCGTATGCAGAGAAAAGCCTTGATGAGAGGCTTGGCATGTACGCTCACATAGGCAGGAAGATGGATAGCCATCACCCTTTGGAGAGCATCAAACTAATTGAGTAGGAGTATGGTATGGTCCGTTTTACTGAAAAGATCCTTGAAGAGCTTCCCCCCGTCATCAGAGGCCTGACCTTTGACGGGCAGAAGGGGCTGTTCATTCACACGACAGAGGGCAAGAAAGCCTCGCTCACCCTCTCCCCTGTCGAGGATGGGGATGAGGTGTTGCGTATCACCACCCGTTGGATGGAAGAGTTCACCACCTATTGTGGAAAGAAGAACCTCTATCCTGCAGTCATCGGCATTGAGGGTAGGGACATACAGTTTTCCCTTGGCACCAACTATGACGAGGCAGTCAGGGGCGAAGGGGTCTCAGCGATTGTCACTCTGCCACCTTCAATGGAGCGTAACGACGTGCTTCGTGACAAGATTGCCCTGGTTACCGGTGGAGCCCAAGGCTTTGGCGAGGGAATGGTCCGCACCTTAAGCGAAATGGGTGCCTTTGTCTATATTGCCGACATGAACCGCCAGGGGGCAGAGGATCTTGCAGCGAGTCTCAACTATGTTGCGTGCATCACCGTCGCCAAGGCCATCTATGTAAATGTCACAGACGAAGCCTCCGTTGAGGCCATGATGGATGAGGTGACTCGGGAAACCGGAGGACTGGACCTGTTTATAAGCAATGCCGGAGTCCTTCGTGCAGGCTCGGTAAAGGCGATGACCTTGAAGGATTTCCAGTTTGTCACCGATGTTGACTATACCGGGTTCTTCCTCTGCAGCAAGCATGCCTCCATCGTTCTGGCTTTGCAGAATATCGCCTCCCAAGCCTACTTTACCGACCTGATCTCCATCAGCAGCAAGTCTGGTCTGGAAGGGTCCAACAAGAACGCAGCCTATGCAGGTGCCAAATTCGGCACCATCGGGCTGACCCAGAGCTTTGCCCTCGAACTTATCGAGGACAACATAAAGGTCAATGCCGTCTGTCCGGGGAACTTCCTCGATGGCCCGCTTTGGTCCGACCCTGAGAAAGGTTTGTTTGTCCAGTATCTCAAGGCAGGAAAAGT
>CAYMRN010000296.1:0-2818 GCA_964392855.1 uncultured Sphaerochaeta sp. | reverse complement strand
TACCGTGTTAGTCCGATCAGAACCCTCCTTAATCAGATTTGTATACCCGCTCAAAGTATGTGGCCCTTTGCTGATCTTCTCCAGGTCAAAGGACTGCATCACGTGGTAGCCACTTGTCAACACATGCATGAAAGAAACATTTGAACAGCGCCTCTGGTATGGTATGTGATACACTTCCTAGGAAAGGAGATTCTCTGATGGAACCACATGACAAAGCCCTCTTGGATTTCTGTAAGCGCCTTGTTGGCATTGAAGGGGTCTCCGGCTCAGAAGACAGGGTAGCCACCTGCCTGGAAAATGAGATGCTCCGTGTAGGCTTCGATACTGTGGAACGCGATGCCTACGGCAACGTCATAGGTACTGTCAAAGGGAACTTGCCGGGATCTTTGATGTTTGAAGGACATATGGATACTGTGGGTATCCAAGACAGATCCTTGTGGAAATATGATCCCTTGGGCAGCGACTTCATCGAAGGAAGGCTTTACGGGAGAGGTACAAGCGATATGCGCTGTGCCCTTGCTGCCATGGTCCATGCTATTGGCTCATTGGCCAGTGAAGGTTCTCGCAACCATGCAACCCTGTACGTAGTTGGTGTAGTCCAGGAAGAGATATTTGAAGGGATAGGATTCGGTAAGGTGCTGGATATGATCCAAGCCGATGCTGTGGTGCTGGGGGAAGCTTCAGAGCTGCGCCTTATGCTGGGACAAAAAGGCAGGGTTGAATTGTGTATTGAGACATTTGGCATGAATGCACACTCAGCCCACCCAGAGAAAGGAGAAAATGCCATTGAGGCGATGACTAAGGTACTTGCCAGGGTTTTCCAAATCCCCTTTCACAAGAGCCCTCTCCTAGGGGATGGCATCATGGTGGTAACTGACATCATCTCCCACCCTTACCCAGGCAGCTCGGTCATACCCGACCACTGCCAGATCACCATAGACAGGAGAACCCTCGAAGGCGAGACCCAATCTTCTGTGCTCTCAGAAATGCAAGAGGCCTTGGCCCTTGACCTTCCTCTGCCCGGAAGCAGGAAAGGCGGTGATGATCAAACGGCATCCAGGGGTAGTGGGTTTTCTGTATCCATACCGACAGCAACAGCCCCCTGCTACACCGGCAAACAGTTGGGGGGAGAACGTTTCTTTCCTGCTTGGATGATAGATAGGGACTCTCCTCTTGCGGGTTTTGCCTTGGAGGCGATGAAACGAACCGGCCTACCCTTGCAGACTGGCTACTACCCCTTCTGTACCGATGGAAGCGAGAGCGCCGGCAATCGGAACATACCCACCATTGGCTTTGGGCCATCTTCACCTTCACTGGCCCATACGATTGACGAGTATGTCGAGTTTGCGCAGGTGATGGTTGCCAGAGAGGTGTATGGAAAGTTGGCTAGGGTATTTAGGGTGAATTGAAGAATCCTATCCATTGAAATTGCTCGTGACCAGGCGGTTGCGTTTACAGTACCTGGCCTCATGGGATGCAGGGGATGTACTGACCAAAAGATCATGCAGATAAGGCCAAGATCATCAGCGAAATCATTGTATGAACACCCAGCCTCTTCCCCCTTTTCCTTGGTTGGTTGATCGAGATGGTGTTTTTACAGTGCAAGACTTTTCTGTATGTTTCCATTGACAATGATACAGAGGAACTATACTACTAAAAGAGAGGTTGAAAAGGATACATATGGACACTACTGACATGCTGACCCTACAGGAGGTTGCTGAGTACCTCAAGATCGCCCCCAAGACTGTCATGCGCATGATAGTTCACAACGAGATACCCACTACGAAGGTAGCTGGCCAGTGGCGATGCAAAAAGAGCGAAATTGATCTCTGGCTTAACGCTAAGCTGAATTACTCCAAAGGACATGAGTTTCCCCTTCATATGGATACACCGGGTACTGTTTTGCAACTCTCCCGACAGCTGAAGGAACCCTTCATGCTTTTTGACTTGCAAACATCAGGTATTGAAGACACCCTCTGGGCGCTGACTGCTCCTTTGCAAGCCAAGGGCTACACCCTTGATAGGAAAGCTTTGGTACAGCAGTTGCTCTCACGTGAAGAGACGGTCACTACAGCCTTTGGGGAGGGGACAGCGTTTCCTCACCTTCAGGATATCCAGCAGGTACCCACAGGGTTACCCCCCATCATCATGGGCATAAGCAAGAAGGGTATTGCATTTGGCAACCAGGATGGGGAGCTTACCCACATTTTCTTTTTGCTCCTTATCCCCAACAAGACGATGCATCTGCACATTTTGTCGCGCCTGGCAAGATTCTCTCTGAAAAAGGGAGTGAGGGAGAGACTGATACGGTCCTCGAACCCGATCCAGGTTATTCTGATGTTGCTTGAGGATGATTATGAAACAATGCCCCTACCGAATCCCTAAGGCCCAGGTGCTTCCGACAAGAAGGTCCTGCTGACCTTCCCCTACCCTGACCTAGGATAATGAGTTTCACCTTCAAGCTAGCAGGACTTGATGATGCACACACCCACCCTCATACGGGAAACAGGAGATGCACGGCCATACCCCTTCCTAACATTTCACGACAAATAGCCTGTTTTCTCTACCAAAAAAAGAAGTTTACGGGGCAATGTACCAGATTTAGCCTTATTGAACTTGAAATTACCCCACACAAGTACAATACTTTTACCATATGAAAGACAATGAGATCAAAGATATCCGAAGCCTTCTCCTCAAGTGTTTGCAACCCACTATCCTAGGGCTGTCCCTTATTGTCTTTATCCTATTGCTACGCACTAACCTGCCAGGATCCTATGAAAGGCGGGCCTACTCCCTTCTCATAGGGACTCTGGTCCTC
>CAYMRN010000295.1:0-2844 GCA_964392855.1 uncultured Sphaerochaeta sp. | reverse complement strand
CGATCATCCTGATCCTTGCCGTAGGGCTGCTTTTTGCCCAAGGAAAATCTGAAAAACAAGCATCCGATGGCAAACCTACCATCGCATTGAGCATCCTGCCCCAACAGTACTTTGTACAACGTATAGCAGGGGACCTTGTCCATAGTGTGGTATTGGTGGGAGAGGGGCAGAGTCCCCACTCCTATGAGCCTACGCCCTCGCAGATGGCCACCCTTGCCAAGGCAGAGGCCTGGATTCTCAGTGGAACTGACTTTGAGCAGGTACTGGAGGATAAGGTCTCCTCGCTCTACCCCAACCTTCTGTTGGTCGACGGAACACAAGGGGTCACCTTCAGGTCCTTGGAAGCACATGGTCATGATGAGCATGACCATGCGCTTGATGGAGACAGCCTCGAGCGTGATCGTCACACCTGGCTTGGATGGGAGAGTGCAAAGATCCTTGCCTCCCATGTGCTGGAGACAGCCATAACCCTCGTCCCTGAACAGAGGGTCTTGCTGGAATCTAACTACAAACAGTTGGTCTCTGATATTGACGAGGTCTTCCTCTCGCTTAAGAAGAAGCTTGCCCCCTTGGCCGGGCGCAAGGTGTTTGTCTACCACCCTTCGTTTGGCTATTTCTTTGATGAGTTCGACATAGTCCAGGAAGCGGTTGAGATAGGGGGGAAGGAGCCTACAGCCAAGGACCTTTCAGCCCTTATTGAAAAAGCGAAGAGCGAGAAGGCTGTTGCCCTGTTCGTGCAAAAGCAGTTTCCGCTGGCCTCAGCACAGACAGTGGCAAAGGCAGCAGGGGCCCGCGTCCTTGCCCTCGATCCCCTTGCACCGGATTGGATGGAGAATATCCGGCAGATGGGTGCTGCCCTCCTAAGCACCCTTGGAGGAGATGTATGAGCACAGTACCCATCGCCTTGCGCTTTTCCCACGTATCTTTTTCCTATGATATGCTAGCCGTTCTTGATGACGTGAACTTCCACATCCATGAAGGGGAGTTCAGCGCGCTGGTCGGACCTAACGGTTCGGGCAAGACTACGCTGCTCAAGCTTATCCTAGGGCTTGAACAGAGCCAGAAGGGGGAGGTCCTGCTTTTCGGTGACCAACCCAAAAAGAACAAGTCGATGATAGGGTATGTGCCACAGCACATAACCTACGATCCTACGTTCCCCATCTCCGTATTGGAGGTCGTACGGATGGGCGGGGTGCTCTCCACTTCAAGAAGGAGCAGGGATTTGCGAAACGGGGCGGCTCTCTCTGCCCTTAGGCAGGTTGAGATGGAGGATTTGGCCCAGCGACCCTACAGCGAGCTCTCAGGGGGACAGAGGAGGCGAGTGCTCGTCGCCCGTGCCCTCGTTGCCGGTCCGAAGATGCTCATCCTGGACGAACCCACAGCGAATATGGATGCAGAGAGTGAAAAGCGTCTTTTCGACACCTTACGCCTTTTCAAGGGAAAGACAACCATCCTCATAGTTACCCACGATATGAGTACGGTCTCCGCCCTTACCGATCGTGTCTTCTGTATTGGCGCCCAAAAGCCAGGGCGCAAAGGGCGCACTGTTGTCCAGCACACCTTGGAGCCCATATCTTCAGATCGGTATGGGGTTGAGTCTTTGCGGGTCCTCCATGATGTCGAGCTACCTGCTGACTACTGTCACTTTGATGGAGGAGCGAACAATGGATAATCTCCTAGGTTTCTTCAGCGCCCTTATGAACCCTGCCTTCCCCTTTGTCCGCAATGCCCTATTTGCCGGTCTCCTGTCCTCCATCCTGTTTGGGGTGATAGGGGCGGTAGTTACCGTCAAGCGGATAGCTGGCCTTGCTGGGGCGATCTCCCATGCTGTATTGGGAGGCATTGGTATCGCCCTCTACCTATCGGCAACAGGGAAAATGGCCGGTATCACCCCCATGATGGGGGCCATTGTCTTTGCTATCCTGGCAGCGGCTATCATCGGGCTAGTGTCACTGAAGGCTAAGCAACGTGAGGACACGGTCATACAGGCTATCTGGGCCATCGGAATGAGCATAGGTGTCCTTTTCATGGCAAAGACTCCCGGCTATACGGACCCTTCCTCCTACCTGTTTGGAAACATCCTGCTCATCTCAACCAAGGACCTGATCCTGCTTGCCATCCTTGATGTGGTGGTAATCATACTCGCCTGGCGCTTCTATCCCCAGATCGAGGCGACCTCCTTTGATGAGGAGTTTGCCCAAGTGCGGGGTATTCCCACCCAAAAAGTATTTCTTCTGATGCTCACCATCACAGCTGTTGCTGTGGTCTTGCTCCAGACATTTGTAGGTATTGTGATGGTCATCGCAATGTTGACCCTCCCAGCAGGGACAGCAGGATACTGGGCCAAGAATCTGGCTTCCATGATGGCCCTGGGTACGCTGTTTTCAGCACTATTCTCCTTTGGGGGGCTTGCAGCGGGGTGGATGCTTGACGTCCCTGTTGGGGCGATGGTGGTAGTTATTGCCGGAGGGGTCTTCCTCGGAACAGCCGTTACAAGGATGTTGGTGACGTACAGCAGAAGGAGGACCCTGCAGCATGACAAAGGCTAGGAAAGCCATACTCAAGGCTTTGGAGAATTCCACTGAACCCACCTCCGTCACCGAGCTGGCAAAACAGCTCAGTGATTTCTGTGACCCTGCTACTGTCTACAGGAATCTGCACTATCTGGAGAAGAACAACCTGGCGAGCTCATTTGTCCTGCACTGTAGCGAGCATGGGACCGAGCGCTACTACTCTGCCAAGGCGGGTAAAGGACACCATCACTGGTTTCACTGTGAGAGTTGCCATAGGTTCATTGATTTGGGCGGGTGCTTTTATACGGAACAGATGCGGCAGTTCGAGACA
>CAYMRN010000294.1:0-2874 GCA_964392855.1 uncultured Sphaerochaeta sp. | reverse complement strand
GGGACATTACCTGTCCCGTGCAAGGGGGTATAGGCTACGGTAATGGGGCTCCCATAGACGAGGGAGGGCCTCTTCAAGGAGGCAAGCACCATGGCATAGTAGGCTTTGTCCACCTTATCCGGAACCGGGACCAAGAGACCTTTGGAGCGGGCGCTCTGTTCGCTGATGCTCTGGATATCCTCAGTCTTTATCGAATTTGCCCGGTCGGCGATGCTGTAGTCATGAGGAGGGGTCACCTGCCCACCTGAACGCCAGTAGACCTTATACCCATTGTATGCAGAGGGGTTGTGGCTTGCGGTGATGACGATGCCGGCTGTGGTATTGAGATACCGCACAGCAAAGCTGAGCATCGGCACAGGGCGGAGGGAGTTGTATAGGAATACGGAAATACCGTTTGCAGCGAGGACCAGGGAAGCTTCCATAGCGAACTGCTCGCTATAGTGACGGCTATCATACGCTATCACCACGGAAGGGTTACTGGACTCCTCATTGAGGTAATCACTCAAGCCTTGGGTGACCTTGCGTATGATAAAGGAGTTCATCCGATTGGTCCCACCGCCCAGAATGCCCCTAAGCCCCGCAGTGCCAAAGGAGAGGCTGGTATAGAACCTGTCGTACAGGCCCTCCCAGTTCTCTTTGGCAAGGTCCTCTTCCACCTCCTGGCGGAACACACTCTCCTCTTCGCTTTGAATATACGCTTCAGCCTTGTTTCGCAGATCTTTTTCATTGTAGGTCATTGATAGCCTCCTGTAGCTCTTCAACCGAATCCACCAGACGAGTCGCACCCAGCTGGGCAAGCTCCTCCTTGGGCCGGAATCCCCACGATACCAGAATATGTTGGCAGCCAGCATTCACCGCTGTCTGATAGTCAACTTCAGAATCACCCACATAGAGCAAACTTTCAACCGGCAGACCTACCTTGTTTGCAAAATGCTTAATGCCTGCCGTATCGGGCTTTCGGGGAAAGTTGCTTCGCATGCCCCTCACCCAGGCAAACCGTATGTCGGGAAAGAGGGTACGGATGACCTCCTTGGTCAGGCCGTCCTCCTTGTTGGAGAATACTGCAAGGGGGATGTTCCTACGGTCGAGGTCTTCCAGCAAGGGACGGATCCCCTCGTAGGGTCTGCTCTTCACACAATGGTTCTTGCGATAATACTCCATCATACTGTCATACATCCGATCGATATGATCAGAGGAGAATGTTTTCCCCCGGAGCTCCACAGCCCCAATAAGGGCATTCCTCAACCCTCTGCCCACCACCTTCTTGGTCATCTCGACATCCAGGGGAGAGAGCCCCTCAACCCCAAGGGCCCTGTTTAGGGCGTCGGCTATGTCTTCTATCGTATCAACAAGCGTTCCATCAAGGTCAAACAGAACTGCCTGCACTGGTTTTTTCTGCATACGGCCATTATCGGACATCCAAGAGGTGCAAGTCAACAAACGTTTTGACAAAACTGCACTCTTCCGCTACTGTTTAACCATGCAAACAATTACGATAAAAGACGGAAAGGAAAAACAGCTCGTTCGTCACCACCCATGGGTATTCTCTGGCGCAATCGATTCGCTACCTGAAAAGGACTCGGTGGGGATTGCTAGAACTACAACACACGACGGCTCATTCATTGCCTGGGGTTGGTATGATCCCAAAAGCCATATACCCCTCAGGCTCCTCAGCTGGGATGAGACCCAGGAGGTCGATGAAGCGTGGTGGGTCAAGACCATCACTGCAAGCGTACTCAGAAGAAGCCCCTTCTTTAGGGACAAAAGCACACCAACGACAGCCTTTCGCATCATCTTCAGTGAGGCTGACATGCTTCCTGGCCTTGTTGCAGATGTGTTTGGCACACTTATCCGCATCGATATCAGTGCACGAGTGGCTTGGGACCATAAGGACCTTGTCGTAACTACGCTGGAGAAGCTTTTACAGCCAGCTATGATCATCGTCACCACAGACCCTGACTTTTGTGCAGTCGAAGGCCTCAGTGAAGTGGTGCAGTTCTATCAGAATGGGGCATATTTCACCCCAAGCAAGCGTCTGCCACCCATCAGGTTCCGTGAAGACGGCCTCTTGTACGAGGTGATCCCCGGCAAGGGGATACGAAGCGAGTTCTACTGTGACCAAAGAGATAACCGCAAGGCGATCGAACCCTACTGCAAGGATGCCGTCGTACTTGACGGATGCTCCCACACAGGGGCCTTCAGCCTGCACGCCCTGAGAAGCGGCGCTGCCTGGATTGACCTGGTCGACACCAGCAGCACCTCCCTGAAGCAGAGCCGGGCCCATGTGCACATCAATATGGAGGCAAACCTCATCCCCAAAGAGAGCAGGGAGCGGGTGAACATCATCAAAGCCGATATCTTCCGGCAGATGAGGATCATCGAAAAGGACAGGTATGACGTCATGATCCTCGACCCTCCCAAGCTGGCCCAGAAGAAGACCCAGGCAGATCAGGCCGCCCAAGCCTGCAAGGACCTGAACAAGCTGGCGATGGAAAAGATAAAGAGGGGGGGCATCATCGCCACCTTCTCCAGCTCAGAGGCCATCACAGGTGAGATGCTGAGGACTATCCTTGCCTGGAGTGCTGAGGATGCGGGGGTGGAGATTCAGATATTGAGGACCTTGGGCCAAGCTGAGGACCATCCTATACGCTTGTCGTTTCCCGAGTCTGAGTACCTCAACGGGTATCTCATCCGCGTGATCCGCTAACTTGCCTGGGGTGTTGGCGTGTCGTCAGGATTGACGCCATCGCGCTCTTTTTCGATCATTGCAGCAAGAAAGCTCAACTGCTCCAGCTGCTCAAGAACCATCTTGGGCAGCAGGCCGACCTCCCTTGCGCTGCTGTCCAAGGAGCGCAAGGCATAGGAGTAGTCCTG
>CAYMRN010000293.1:0-2892 GCA_964392855.1 uncultured Sphaerochaeta sp. | reverse complement strand
CTGTCGCCACCTTTTTATAGAACTCCCCGCCATACCGAACCTGGTAGTGCTTGTTCTCAACCAGACGGCCGAAAGGCTTTGAGTCTTCGCCATAGCGGCCTGTGAGAAGGCCTCCTCCAAGGGGGCTGTAGCTGATGACAGCGAGGTTTTCCTCAAGGGCGAGGGGGAGCATCTCTACCTCCACTTGCCGTTTTGTAATGTTGTACATGGGTTGGATGCAGTGTATTGAGGTCAGGTTGTGCAGCTTTCCTATCCCCAGCATCGTTGCTATCTGCCATGCGGCATAGTTGCTGAGCCCGACAGAGAGGACCTTCCCTTGGGAGACAAAATCGTCAAGGGTCCTCAAGACCTCCTCCAGGGGGGTGAGAGGATCATAGCGGTGGATAAAATAGAGGTCGATGTAGTCTGTCTGCAACCTTCTGAGGCTCTGGTGCAAGGATTGCACAAGATGCTTGCGTCCGCTTCCTCTCTCATTGGGGGCTTCTCCCATCGCTGACCCGCCTTTTGTGGTGATGACCACATTGTGCCTCTCGTTGCGGATGAACTCGCCCAGATACTCCTCGGCAACCCCTTTCTGGTAGACATTGGCCGAGTCAAAGAAGTTGATCCCCCTGTCACGACACGCCCTGTACATCTCCTTGGAGGTTGCCTTGTCAGCCCTACCTCCAAAGGACATGGTTCCAAAACAGAGTTCAGAGACCTGGATCCCTGTCTTTCCCAGTGGTTTGTACTGCATTTCTTTCATGCTTCTCATCTCCTTTCCGTAAGGTTCTCCCCTTACTGTACCATATATCATAGGGCAATGATGGAAGAATTTTTCTTGTTGGACACCAAAGCCCCTCTTTTTTTGTGTTGCATGGTACCAAAGGGGGATGCCCTGGGCTCTCAGTACGTTCTGTTTTTGGTGTTTTGCAAAACCCTGGGATAGGCTCTCAAATCATCTGATGCCCCAAGGAGGGCTTGCCGATCTTCCTGTCCTGTCACAACCGTTTCCTTGCCTCTGCAAAGAAAGGTTGTGCAGATTCCAGAAACTCCTCTCTCAGAGCATTGAGGTCGCTTCTTGTCAACTGCCGGTCTCGTACGATCCACTCGCCCCTGGTAAAGAGATGGCGCACATTCTGTACCCCTGCACTGTAGACGAGCACCGAGTAAGGGTCGAGGCAAGGGGTGGTGTTGGGCCCATCGAGCCCAAGGACGAGAATATCGGCCTCTTTTCCCTCTTCCAGGCTTCCTAGCCGGTCACCCATCCCTAGCGCCCTAGCAGCGACGGAGGTGACCATCGGAAGGACTTCCCTAGCTTTCAGCAAGGTCCTATCCTTTTGAGCACTCTTCTGTAAGATGGCACACAGCTTCATCTGGGTGAACAGGTCCAGCGTGTTCCCGCTGGAAGGGCCGTCGGTTCCCAGGCATACCTGGACGCCTTGTCCCAACATGTCATATACCCTGGCAACACCTTTTGCAGACTTGGCATTTGCTCCTGGGCAATGGACCACCGTTGCCTGTCGCTGGGCCAGCAGTGCAATATCCTCATCAGTGGTATGGATACAGTGGACAGCTAGCAGGTGGTCATCCAGTATGCCGAGACTTTCAAGGTATGCTATCGGTGTCATCTTGTATTGTGAGGCAAATAGTTCAAGTTCAAAATCCATCTCCGAGAGGTGCATCGTCCACTTGGTTTGATTTGAGTGTGCTTTCTCATGGATTGCCTTGAGTGTGGAGCTGCTTACACTATAGGGGGCATGTGGGGCATATACCGCTTGATAGTAAGGGTTGTCCTTCTCTATGTTTCGTAGGTCCTCGGCATAGCTGAGCCCTTGCTCTGCAGTCTTGCTGTTGCACGGGCTCTCTTCCATGATGGTCTCCCCACCAAAGAGGCGGAATCCCATTTCAGAAGCTCTCTTTGCTATCGCCTTCTCATAGTAATACATGTCCACAGCGCACCCGATCCCCGCAAGCTGCATCTCTGCTATCGCCAGGGATGCAGACGAAGCAGCCAAGCGCCCTGTCATACAAGCTTTTTCCAAGGGTAGCAGGAAGCGGTGAAGCCTGTCAGCAACATCATCTCCAAGGCTACGGAACGCTACCATGCCTGTATGGGTATGGCAGTTTATGAGCGAGGGTAGAAGCAGGCAATCAGAACAGTCGAGCACCTCAAATGCTGCATATTTGGCAGGAAGCTCAGCATCAGGGCCAACAAATGCTATTGTGTGGCCCTCGATGACTAACGAGCCATCCTGCAGTATGGATTGGTTTGCATCCTCAGTGAGGATTTGTGCATGTCTGAATACCAGGTTCATCGCCTTACTCCCAATACGTTCTCCAGTCGACAAGCTGCTGGTTCACGACATCGACCAACCCCTTGTCGCTGATCTTCAACGCAGGGGATACAGGAAGGGCGAGCACTGCAAAGTTCATCACCTCTTCATGAGCTACGTACCCATGCTCTTGAAGCCAGAGGCGCACATGCAGTATCTGCTCAGAGAGGACCTCTATCGGCTCGAGAGAGACAATGCCACCATAGGTGAGGGGGACAAAATGCTCGGCCTCATCATCAACCATGGCTATCCCCCCTTGGTTTTGGAGCACGATATTCACAGCACGCACTGCAAATTCAACGCTTGTTGCAAGCACAAGCAGGTTATGGCTATCATGTGCCCACGAACTGCAAATCGCCCCAGGCTTTGTCAGGCCGTTCTTCAGGAAAGCGGGCATGATGGGAGCGTTGTTCCCATACCGTTCGACAGCCGCAACCAGGCTCAGCCCATAGGATGCGAAATCAAGATTGAGGTGGTCGTCCGTGCTGATGACGCGCTGTTTTGCAAATTTGGTAAACGTTTTCGTCTCCTCACGTTCGATCACAAGGATATCCCTCTCACCGATGGGAAGAGAACA
>CAYMRN010000292.1:0-2892 GCA_964392855.1 uncultured Sphaerochaeta sp. | reverse complement strand
ATTTCTTATCAGAGCACATGTTGCTTGAAATGGTCAGCAACTTCCAATCCGGCAACAGTTGTAGGAGTTTCCGGGATATGTCAGCTGCTGCCTTTGTGACACCGTTCATGCCCATGGCATCACCGGTTAAGCAGACTATCCGTAGAAACACCCTGGTCCCCATCTGGGTCGGTTCAATATATTGCAACCGTACGAAAGGGTCTTTGATCTCCTTTCCAAGCAAAGCCAGAAACTCTTTGTCCTCAACAACCCTTTTGCAGAAAGCCCGAGCAGAATAGAGATCAGGGGCCTGCAGAAGAGGAGCACGGGCCATACCGTCAAATGTCACTGCCGTGTTGATTCCACCAGCAAGATTGATGGCTTTCATCCCTCGCTGGACACCAGCGATAAGGGCAGCTTCATTGGTGGCAAGGGGGATGTAATATTCACCCTTGGCATACTCACCGTTCACAGTGACAGGACCGGCTACCCCCATCGGAATGACTGAGCCTCCAATTTTTTTCTCAATGCCGGTGAGGATGTGGTCATTGGACATAGAACAGGTATCAATGCCCATATTTTTTATCAGAGCTAAGGATTCCCCTGTTCGGTTCTCAACAAGGGCACACCTGATCCTGGCTGCTTCACGGCAGGCCTCGACAAGCCTATCGGGATCAGAGTCGAAAGCTTCTGCAAAAATTCTAGCCTCAAGGTGCTGGTCTTTTATTTCTGCATGCTCATATTGTCTAGCAAGGGATTTTAGTATATCCATATCGGTTCTCCTTATATGCAATGGATGGAGCTCAAGCTCTTGGCGAACGTAGCTGCCTTTCGAATACGGTCAAGGTCGATACCAGTTTCAATGCCCATACGATGCAACATCTCAACCAGATCCTCCGTAGCGATGTTTCCCGTAGCTCCAGGGGCGTAGGGACAGCCGCCGAGTCCACCGACGGCACTATCGATAACAGTTATCCCGGCCTGTAACGAGGCCAATATATTAGCAAACTCAATACCGTTTGAACGGTGAAAATGTGTTGCAAGCGAACATCTCTTGAGCCGGCCCCTCACCCTTTCCACCAGTTCAAACACCTGTGTAGGGCTTGCCATACCGGTCGTGTCACCAAGCGAAATCTCATACGAACCATAGCTTTCCAATTTTTCAGCTATGTCTGCCACTACTTCGATCGGAATGGCCCCTTCCATTGGGCAGCCGAAGGCGGTTGCAATGTATGACCTGACTCGAACACCCCGCTCCCGTGCCAAAATATTGATCTCTTTCATCTGGATGAGTGAATCTGCAACACTCATGTTCAAGTTCTTCCTGTTGTGGGTCTCACTGGAGCTCATAATGGTCACAATCTCCTCTACACCCGAGTCGAAGGCTCTATGCAACCCTTGCAGATTCGGAATGAGTGCATTGTAATTTACATCAGGAGCACGTCTGATCCCTTTGAGAACCTCAACAGTATCAGCGAGCTGGGGCACCCATTTGGGGTGAACGAAGCTAGTTACTTCGATATTCTTGCAACCGGCTTCGGTGAGCAGATCAACTAGCTTAATCTTATCTTCAGTTGCAATGAAATTAGGCTCATTCTGCAAGCCGTCGCGGGGACAGACCTCGAATATCGTAACTTTATCTACAGCGATCGTATGCATGGGAACTCCTCAACCCTATTCTTATTCATGATTGTTGAGGAGGAGCATGCGTTTGTCAAGAAAAGTTATGCTTAGCTGATGCTTATTATGTTTAACCGGTGGCAGCAACACCAATAACCATGAATTATTCCTTTTAGCTAATATTGGTAAACATCACTTTGGATAGGGGTATGCCTGTTCAGGTAAAGCACTCCCCTATGGTTTCCAAAACATGAAAAAAAGATCCCAAGCTGGTATGCCTGGGACCTCTCAATAAACCTATTGGATAGACAGTTATTTGTCACCCTTCTTTTTCTCATCAAGCCAGAAGAATGAATCCCTATTCTCTTCCTCGCCTCTGGTACGGGTATCTTTGAACTTGTCAAAACCGTAAGGCTTGGGGGAAGATTTTCTCTCTCTTCTCTGCACATCCGAGGAAGGCCTGCCACCACGATCATCGCGGTCTCTGAAAGAGGGCCTGCCACCATCACGGTCAAAGGGCTTGCGCTCCCTGTCGCCATAGGAGGGTCGTCCACCACGGTCATCGCGGTCCCTGAAAGAGGGCCTGCCACCATCACGATCAAAGCTCTTGCGCTCCCTGTCGCCATAGGAGGGCCTGCCACCACGGTCATCGCGGTCAAAAGGCTTGCGCTCCCTGTCGCCATAGGAAGGTCGTCCACCACGATCATCGCGGTCAAAGCTCTTGCGCTCCCTGTCGCCATAGGAAGGGCGTCCACCACGGTCATCGCGGTCAAAGCTCTTGCGCTCCCTGTCGCCATAGGAAGGTCGGCCACTTCGTTCAGAGCGATCTCTGGTATCTGTACTTGGCTCATCTTGAGTTGCCTCAGGAGTTACCAGTGCAATGTCATCATCGTCCCACTGTAGGGTCAGAACCTCATCTTCGATGATGTTTGGTTCAGCTAAGGGAGCCTCTTCATCTGAAAGCTCTGTTTCACCTGAATCATTGTCATCGGCAAGAGATATCTCATCAGCATCAGCCTCTTCGGCTGGAGCCTCTTCAGTAGCTTCTTTTGCAGGAGTCTTCTTTGCCTTAGCAGGTGAAGCTGCTTTTTCAGTGGTCTCTTCTTCTAGTGCATCAGATTTCTCATCAGCCTCAACGATCTCTTCAGGTGCATCCTCGGAAGCCTTTTTGGCCTTTTTTGCTGGAGCCTTCTTTGCCTTAGCAGGTGCAGCTGCTTTTTCAGTGGTCACTTCTTCTTGTACAACAGCTTTCTCGTTAGTCTCTTCAACGTTGGTTTCAGTCTGTACGGTATC
>CAYMRN010000291.1:0-2906 GCA_964392855.1 uncultured Sphaerochaeta sp. | reverse complement strand
CAAGACCTGTACCACAGCTTGGGCACACAGTCATATCGATGGTTATAGCCGAACCGCAGCTTGGTCACACATATTCAGTCTCACCATCATCTTCATCTTCAACGATATCGACATACTCGTTGATAGTATCCTTAATTTCTATGATCTCTTCCTCACTCAAGTCAGAGAAAGCGGCAATTTCTTCTTCGCTGAGATTGATGAACTCCTCAACACTGTACACATCATGGAACTGCAGCTTTTGTAGGAGCTGAGCATCCATCGGAAGGTCGGAAAGTGCAATCTCATCTTCATCGACAAGGCTCTCTTCAAGTACCGGAGCATCTGCAAGTCCTTCTTCAGCAACAGGGAACTGGCCATCAAAGCTCTGCATCTCACCGAATTCTTCAGGCTGGCCGAAGAAACTCTCTGCGCGAGTACGGGCTTCAGTAGCAATATCCATCTCGTTGAACTGGGCCTGTGTCTTCACATCAATGATCCAGTCCACAAGCTTGTTTGCCAGCCTGACATTCAGTCCTTGCTTTCCAATGGCCAGGGATAGCTGACTTTCGTCCACTATTGCCACAGCATGGAAAATATTCTTGTCCAAAACCACAACATCCTTGACCTGAGCAGGGGAAAGGGCGTTGCGGATATAGTTCAGCGGGTTTGTGTCATAGCGAAGAATATCAATCTTCTCCCCTTCTATCTCACCCATGATAGTCTGAATTCTGTTTCCCTTCAAGCCGACGCATGCACCTACCGGGTCGATTTCATCATTGCGGGAGGCAACAGCGACCTTGGTGCGGTATCCGGCTTCCCGTACAATCTTGATGATGTCGATCTGGTTCTGGGCAATCTCAGGAATCTCAACTTCAAAAAGGTGTCGGATGAGTTCTGTGTGGGTTCTGGAAAGAACCACCCTGACACCACGTTCAGCCTTTTCCACGTTCTCGACATAACACTTTATCTTGTCGTTATTGCCATAGCTCTCACGACTGGACTGGTTTCGCCGGGGAAGGAGACCCTCAGTGCTGCCAATATCGACATAGATATCACCATTGGGAACCTGCCTGCGGAAATATCCTATGATCAGCTGCCCTTCCTTGGCCTTGAACTCGCTGTAGAGCGTATCCTTCTGGATATCGCGGAAACTCTGATGGGCACGCTGCTTGGCGCTTTGGACGCTTATGCGGTCAAACTCTTTCAAGTCGACCGGAATCAAGAGCTCATCGCCAATCTCACAATCCTCGTGGATTGCCTTGGCCTCGGTCAAGGCAATCTCGGTGACCTCATTGTACCACTCGTCATCATCAACTATTTTTCGTCTGGCGCTGAGCTCAACGGAAGTGTAGTCTTCATTGAATTCAATGACGGCATTCTCTTCTGTCCCAAACTTACGCTTGTACGCAGCACGGAGAATCTCTTCAATGGTGTTGAGCACCAGATCCTCGGAAATATTCTTTTCAGCCACCATACTTCGGATAGCTTCGCTCAAATCAGTTGCCATGTGGATTGTCCTCCCATCTATAGTCGAGTTTTGCTTTCTGAATGTTTGCAAAATCCACGACCATTGTCTCTATCATCTCTTTAGAATCGCCAATGAAGGCTGCGCTAAGGGTAACCGAACTCGTATCAGAGCTTGTGATCAGGCCACTGATCCAATTGCTCTGCTTTGCGTCATAGAGGCGCACTCGCCTGCCCTCAAAGAGGGTAAACTCATACACATCCTTAATGGTCCTCTGCAAACCCGGGGTCGAGACTTCAAGCTCGAGGTCCCTCTCTCCCAACTGCATCTCCATACGGGGATACACCAACTTATATACCTTAGAGCAATCATCAACATCCACTTCACGGTCTTTTGCCATGATGGTGATGTATACTCCGACACTGAAGCCACGGTCTATCTTGCTGATATGTACCAGGGTGATTCCCAAGGCTTCCAATAGCGGAGAATACTCCGCGAATAAACTTGTATTTTGTATTTCTGTTCCTAACATACCTTTCCAATTGTCATAAAAAAGGGATTCGCCTTAGAGCGAGATCCCAATAATCAGACATATCCTACCCATATAGTAAGCAGATACCACACCCTTGTCAATCATACGGGAGAACTAACGTACGGAAATGGAGATAGTACGAATACTTTCCGTCCGGTATGCATCGCTCATGCCAAGGCAACTACCAGGGACAAGGCCCGTATGCCATACCTTTCGGCCAACAGGGATGCACAAGAGTGCAGTGTGGCACCCGAGGTGCAAATATCATCCAGCAATACAAAAGTATACCCCATTTGTCGCATCTGGGCAACTTCCCCATGGCGCGGCAGAAGGGTTATGGAGTCTCTTGCCTGTCTCTCCTTACGGGAGAGGAATTTGCTCTGGGTCCCACCCTTCTGGGCAAACAATCGCATGGACGGGTATCCTGTCATCTTTTTCAGAAGGCCTGTGATGATTTGCATCTGGTCAAACCCACGGGTCGCAATTCCCCTCCTGCTGGCGGGAACCGGTATGAGCAACGGCTTTTCCACGCGCTCAAGCATAGGGAAATAGAGGGGGGCAAGCACCTTGGAGAGGACTCTCTGCCCTTCGGCCTTGTAGAGCCTGAGCAGGGTGGAAACAATGCCCGTATAGGGTGAGTAGGCTTCTATGCCCTCCTGGCAGAACAGACAAGGGTAGCAGCGATCGAGCAGGGGCCTTCCACACGTCTGGCACCTTGTTGCATAGAGAGAGGCGTACCCTTGGTCTTCCAAAGCCTGAGTACAGAGGGGGCAGAGCAGAGCATCTGAGAACCGTTCACAATGGATACACAGCATATGCCATGAGAAGAAACTAGTGCTCTTTCGCTTCAAGCAGGGCCTTGAGCTCCTCCAGCAGAACCAGGGCAGAGAGCGGTGAAGAGCTCTCCACAGAGAAATCACGAATCTTCTC
>CAYMRN010000290.1:0-2906 GCA_964392855.1 uncultured Sphaerochaeta sp. | reverse complement strand
ATCTCTTTGGGACTATGGTCGAGAAGCGCATTGGCACCAAGGAGTTTCTTCTCTTCTACCTGCTGGCAGGATTGTTCAGCGGTGTAGTCAGTTTTTTCAGTTACCTGCTTGCAGGGACAAACGTCATCCTTGTCGGAGCTTCGGGAGCCATCTACGGGGTCCTGTTCATGTTTGCCGTCTTTTATCCCTATGCGAGGATTTTTGTCTTTGGCCTCATACCTTTGCGTGCCCCCACCCTGGTCATAGTCTATACTGTCATAGAGCTGTACAGCCATGTCTTTAGCAGGGGGGGAAGCGTAGCACACCTGACCCACCTCAGTGGGTTGCTGTTTGCCTACCTGTACTGCCTGGTCAGGATGCGGATAAATCCGATAGATGTCTTTAGGCGCACACGCTAGTCCAGGATCCCATACTCCTTGCGGATCGTCTGGTACCCCTTCTTGATGACGGTATAGATGATGTCCAGCTTCTCGTCATGGTGGATGAAGGCGGACTTCATCGCATTGATCGTAATCTTTTCCAAATCCCGTAAGCTCAGGTTGTAGTATTCAACTGCAATCTCCATCTCACGGGTGAGTGTGGTGTCACTCATCAGGCGGTTATCGGTGCAGAGGAATACCCTGTACTGGTTACGGAAGAAGATGGGGAAAGGGTGATGAGCATAGTCTGTTGCCACCCCGGTACCTATATTGCTGGTCAGGCACATCTCCATGGGAATCCGTCGGTCGCGTATGAAGTTTCCCAGCGATCCTGTCTCCTTGATATGGGTTCCTTCGAGTGTCATATCCTCGATGAGGCGTGTCCCATGCCCAATCCTATGGGCACCACAGAGTTGTACGGCCTGCCATATCGATTCCACGCCAAAGGCCTCCCCTGCATGGATGGTAATGTTGAAGTTCTTATTCCTAATATACTGGAAGGCCTGGAGATGCTTCTTCGGTGGATAGCCACTTTCATCACCTGCAAGGTCAAATCCCACAACACCCCGGTCTCGAAAGGCGACAGCCAGCTCTGCAGTGGAGAGGGAGAGGGCGGGACTCTGGTTTCGCATTGCGCAGAGGATGAGCCCTGAGGGCATGCCGGTCTTTCGTTTTCCCCGTTGCAGGCCGTCGAGGACTGCTTGGACAGCATCTTCTGGTGCAAGGCCTTTTTCCACATGCAGGTTGGGTGCAAAGCGTATCTCAGCATAGCAGACATGCTCCCTGGCAAGATCCTCCACAGCCTCAAAGGCTATCCGTTCAAGCGCAGCATATGTCTGCATGACACTGGTCGTGACAGAAAATGTTTCCAAGTAGAGCGAGAGGCTTTTTTGCTTGCACCCCCTTACAAACCAGGAATGCAGCTCCTTTTCGTCATCAGAGGGGAGGGTGATTCCACCCTCTTTTGCCAATTCAAGGATAGTCGTGATTCGCAGACCTCCATCAAGATGGTCGTGCAGTTCGACTTTGGGCACCTGCCGGATAATTTCTTTTGTCAACATGGCTGTATCATACTACAAACCTGTATTGCTAGGCAAACTGAAAAGAATACATTTAAAATACAAATCCAGGCTTTATGTCAATAATACTGTAATGCTCTGTACACTAAGGCAGAAAATTGAGATAATACAATCATATAAAAGTAATTGAAATAATGAATAAGGAGAATTTTTCTATGGCAAAAAATATTGAAAGTCTCAACAAGAAGCTGCTTGCCGCAGCCGTTTCTGCTACAAGAGTCAATGAAGTGAAGTCGCTTCTAGCAGAAGGGGCAGACATTCACACACAGAATGAATGGGGCCTTACCCCTATCATGCTGGCTGCCCAATACAACTCTTCGGTGAATGTCCTCAAGGCCTTGCTTGAAGCTGGAGCAGACATTCAGGAAGCTGAGCCAAAGTACCGTTCCAATGCGTTGCACCTTGCAGCCACAAAAAGTACAAGTCCAAAAATCATAGAGACGCTTCTGGAAGCGGGAGCTGACCTCAATGCAAGGAACTATCTTGGCGAGACCGCCCTCATCCTTGCAATAAACAGCAATGACGAGACGCGTGTGGTTACAGCGCTGTTGAAGGCTGGAGCAGATATCAACGCACGTGACTACCAAGGCCACTCGGTGCTGGAGTATGCCAAGCTTACCAAGCGCACCTACATCATCACCCAACTGAATAAGATGGGTGCACACTGATGGTTTCCAAGGCCTGATCTAGGGAAATCCAAGAAGAAGAGGCGACAGGGTACAAGCATAAGAGAGGGGATTCCAATCGGAATCCCCCAACCTTTCTAATGCAGCTTGTCAGTATTTCTTCAGCTTTCTAATTCTTGTCCCACTCAAGTTCCACAATATTTTCATTGATGGCATCGGTGAGGCTCTTGATCAGGGCTTTCATCTCACCGGCGAGGTCCTTCAGACCATAGGAGAGAGTCTCATCAAGGTTGCTTCTCAGCTTCACCTCAACCTTCCCTTCCTTGAGGGAGCGGTTGCCTACGGTGATACGGATAGGCAGGCCGATGAGCTCTGCATCAGCAAACTTCACCCCAGCGGATTCCTTGCGGTCGTCATAGAGTACTTCGATGCCGGCTTCAGTCAGGTCCTTATAGATTCCCTCAACAACCTCAGCATCCTTTACAAGGCTTACCAGATAGATCTGGTAGGGTGCTACCGTTATGGGCAGGGCTAGGCCATGCTCGTCGGAATACTCCTCAGCAAGACAGGCAAGGAGTCTTCCGACTCCGATACCATAGGAACCCATGATAACAGGTTTCCTGACCCCGTTTTCATCCTGGTAGTAGCAGTTCATCGCTTCACTGTAGCGGGTTCCCAGTTGGAATATGTTGCCGATCTCTACACCCTTGGAAGCTGTCAGGCTATGTGAGCAGCGCGGACAGGGTGCCCCTGATGTGGCACTGGCAAGATCGGCCCCGATG
>CAYMRN010000289.1:0-2913 GCA_964392855.1 uncultured Sphaerochaeta sp. | reverse complement strand
CGGAGTTGGTTCTTTGGTCGGCTAAACTTTGTGAACCAGCCCCATTTGTAATATCCCTGAACACTACCACATTCCAGTGATACAATCTTCAAATACAGCGTTTGAGACAAAGTCCCGCCCTCTTACTGATTGCACCAGCAAAACTACATAAGCAATTCCTATGAAAAATACATATGTATTTCCTACCAAAACTACAAATGGAAGAGGAAAGATGTGGATCTCTCCTCTTCCTGAAAACTTAGAAATGGCTTATTTCTGTTGCACCAAGGGTCATGGTCTGAATCAAAGAAGCCAACACTTCCTTGCTTGCAGAGAGATTCTTTTTCCAGTCGCTCACCGGGCTATGAGAAATCAACACTGTTCCACCAAACTTCTCGCGATAGTCAAGGATCTCTTTCATCAGGAGGGTTTCCTTTGTAGAAATGGGATCGTTCAGCCAATCATCAATGATAAGACACTGCGTTTTCCTGTAAAAGTTCAGCAAATCGCCTAGAGTCCCATCCTTGTTGGCTTCTGCCAGATTTTGGATCAGCGATGTATAACGGACATATTGTGTCCTGTATTTCAGTTTGCAGCATGAAGTGCCGATGGCACATCCCAGATAGGTGATGCCGCTTTTTGCAGGCCCTGTGATGATGACAACCCCATGGTTGTCGATAAAAGAGCATTTGGAGAGGTACCCCACCTGGCTTTTTGTCAAGGAGGCGTTCCTTTTCGTCAGGTTCTCCAGGTTCGCATCAGAAAACCAGAAGTCCGCATTCTTTGCATATTTCATCGTACGGTTGCTGGTTCTCAGGGCGAGCTGGGTCTTCACCATCTCTTCTATGATCTCTTCTGCACTCTTTTCCTCGGGAGGATTGGGGTTGTCCACGAACATCTCTCGATAATACTCAGCCATTCCCGGTAGCCTGAGGACGGCAAGCCCTGCAAGAGTCAGGGAATCCCTTTCCCGTCTCTGCTCTTCTATTGTCATATAGGAGGTGTTACCGCTCATCGTCGTCCTCCCCAAAGCCAAGGTCAAGTTCGGCACCCATGAAGGTGTCAGGCTCAAACAGTAACTGGCGGAGGTCTTCGGCCCTGGCCTTTTCCTCCTGCCTTTCGAAAAGGTCATCAAGCTTCTGCTTAATGCGGGTATAGCGGATCAGCACGGCATGGGAGGGGAATTGTATGCACAGCTGGCTGCAGGCTTCCTCGAGAAGTTCTTCCCCGACCCTGCGCCCATTTCTTTTCCTGCCTGACAGATGGACTATCCCTGAACAGGTCTCATAGTATTTTTCAGGGGCCTCTTGCTGACTTTCCGCATGGTCGAAGAATCGTCTTACGACCTCGTAGGTGCTCGGTCCGGCCATCCCTGCCTTGTACAGGAGCTGGTTCTCATCACGGTTCACATAGTCCACGATATAGGATGGGAGATGGGAGTTTTCCGTGACATAGAAGTCAAAGCGGTGGCTTCCCCTGGGGTGGGTATAGATGAAGGGGCCGATTTTGTCCCCGTCTGCCTCGTATATCTGCACATCACTACGTCCCAGCTTGATAAACACCTGCTGATGCATATAATGGAAGGGTACACTGTAGTAATAGCCATCTGTCTTGCATTTCACATGGCTGCTCTTCCGTACTTGGGCCTTTGAGATCTGCCTGACTTCGTAAGGGGAGTCGGGCAGTGCCCTCAGGGTCTCGGCCTCCTCCTGCAGGAACAGGCTGGCCCTTGTCCACTCAGGGTGTTCCTTGAACGGGCGTCCGTTGAATCTGCCCATCTCCTCCCAAAGCCCCTCATTGAGTGTTTCCAGAGAATAATACTGGTTGTGCCTCAATGGTGCCATGATGTCTATGTAGGAGTAATGGACAGAGGCTTCGACCATGTTCTTGAATTTTGGCTTCCTTGGGGGTGCGGCGACCACGGTGAACCCATAATGGTGCGACATGTCCTCCAAAAGACTGTGCAACTGCGCTATCTCATATTTTGTATGGAGTATTATCGCTGCCTTTGTGTTGTCGACCACCACAACGGTTGTCTGCCCACGGAAAAAATCCAAGGCGTTCTTCAGTGCCAAGGCGAAACAGATTGCCCCTTGGTTGAGAATCGCCTCGACATATACGAGCTTGCTGAAGGAAAGCGTCGCGACGAAAAGGACGACCTGTATGAACTTGTTCATGCTCCTGTCAAAATAAGAAAGTGCATCTCCTGCAAAATCCAGTTCCAGCCTTTTGCCCGGCTTGCTCTTGATATGGCCCGAAACCTTCTTTTCTTTTGTGAAATCCTGATACTTCTTCGCAAACTGGCTTTTGGAATAGGCTTTTTTTTGTAAGCTCTCAGCCTGCTGCTGATACTCATCATAGAGTTGCTGCATAATAACATGCGGATCTGCAAGTTCCCTGTGCAGGTATTCAAGGTCAAACTCAAGGTAGCCAACATCGGTTATCCTTGGTTTGCTGATTCGTTTCTGCAAGGTCTTGTTGTCGAGAAGCTTTGCCTGCTCATACGTGATCTTTGCTGCCCCAGATTTCTTCAGGATGTCGTTGACTGTCCGCCATTGATACCCAAGACATTGGCTGATTTCATTTTTCGACTTCCCTTCGCTATCCAGCTGGAGAATCTTCTTGTAATCTTTCATAGCCTACCTCCGTACTTAATATTGGGCGTACGTCCTCAATTATTGTACGGCTGCTAATCATGGATACACAGATTGCTATCTAGCCAATTATGCAGTTTTCATAGGATTCTCATCTGTAGTTTTGGTAGGATTCCGCTATGTAGTTTTAGTGGTGCAATCACTCTTACCCCTTTGGGGCTCTTTGTGACTTCTTTTCTGAAGGTACTTGACGAAGATTTGATAATGTTTTAAAACATAGTGGTGCCGCGCCTTTCGTATACTGGTATTACCTCAGCCTTCCAAGCTGAAGAAGCGGGTT
>CAYMRN010000288.1:0-2916 GCA_964392855.1 uncultured Sphaerochaeta sp. | reverse complement strand
GAGGTCGAGGCCCAGAGAGAAGGAACTCTCCTCGGCAGCACAGACAACCAGAAGGTTCAGGACCAGAACGACTACCAACAGGAATCTTTTCACCTCTCACCTCTTGTCACCCACCCTACCATCGGTTTGCAAAGGGGAGAATTCACTAAACTTACTACCCAAAACTAGGGGAGAGACCCAAAACAACTCAAGTAATGAGCGGATGTGACCATGCAAATCCTCAAAAAGAGGGCAATCTGGTTGGGTTTCAGCAAACAAAGGTGCTTAGTTTTCCTTTTTTGATACTCTTGTGCTAGACTTGTAGGGTAAGTACCCTCATGTTTGTTATAATCAGTAGTAGAGTAAGGAGCTTGGTGTGAATAGAACTTGGTCAATTATACTTATTGTTGTCGCTTCCATTGTAGTGCTGGGTGGTACCTACTGGTACTTCGGTATGCAAAAACCGAGACCCCAAGGGGAGCCCACCCCAATTGAGGTAGCCCAACCTGCGGCACCGACACCGTCAGTTGCCAAGGGAAAAGCAGCTGTTGCCACCAGAGCAGAGGAAAAACCGGCTGTAGCAGAATCAAAGCAGAGCCCAGCTGAGTCAGATAAGGCAAGCGAAGAGAGCAATCCAATGCCGCAAAAAGACGAGAAAGTAAAAGCCCTCCCTGCTCCCCTCGCCCCTGCTGTGACCCGGGCAGGTGGCTTTTCCCTTCCCTCCCTTGGTCCCAAGAGCGAAGAGGAACAAGGGGCAAAGAAGCCAACCACCTCTGTTCTGATCAGTGAAGCCCTCCCCACCAAGATAGAGATCCCTACCCCCATGACCAAGGAAGATGAAGATAAAGGGCCAGAAGCTGCAGAAGAAGATAGAGCCTTGCCCCGTATTGAGGATGTCGTCATAGAGGCGAGTGCAAGCATAGGGAGCGAACCACCAGAAGAGTCAGAAACAGAGGGGCTGCCTCCTGTGGCAGAGCCGCCGATAGAGGCAATACCCACCGTGGCAGGGCAGCCGGTAGGGACAACACCCCCTGTTGCAGAGCAGCCGGTTGTTGCAAAGGAAGTACCAACTCCCCCGATCAATACGATCTTCCGAAGTGAGACCTCCGCCTTGGACAAGGATCCAGCAGATGAGGGCAAGGCCACCCTCGAAGGGAGCATCTCAGTCTCCTTTCTTGAGTACAACTTCCCCAAGGAGTTCAACGCCACGGAGAAGGGCTTCACAGTAAGCGTTGACCTGATGAGGCAGCACGAGACATTTGGATGGGGTGGTACGCTGGAGGTTGGGAAAAACACTACAACTGATCAGGTAGAGATTAGTCTGCTTGGCAAGACAGAGTGGAAACTGGGAAAGGGTGTGGTCACCTTCCCCCTGTCCATCTCCCTCGGGCCTGCTCTGTTCATTGATTCCACTACAAACACCCCTGAGTTTGGCATGAAAGCGAAACTTGGCGCTGGGGTAACCTACGCCATTTCCGAATCATTCAGATTCTTCTATGCCGTAGGGGTGGGGTCTACCTTCAGCTTCCAGGACAAGTCATCCTTTAGGCTTGTACTTGAGCCCATCAGAATAGGTGTGGGATTCAGCTTCTAGACTCTTCTTTCTGCACTGCCTCAGTAAAGGAAGGAGCCTCTGAGGCATCGCCTGAAACGTGAACAGCATGGTTCTCTTCCCAACCAAGGGCATTGATGATAGCCTCTTTCTGCTTGATCGCCTTTCGGCTGAGAAAGCTGACAGACTCCTCATCCAAATAGAAGATAAGGCCTTTTCGTACACCCAGGACCTTGCCGAAGCCCAAACTCCGAATAGACGAGACATCCAAGGACCAGACCTCCGTACAGGGGGTCTTTTTTGTCCTCCCCTTTTGCACCCGCTGATAGAGTTTCACCTCTTGGTCGGTGATGACCAACCGGCCCCGCAACAGGTCCCCTTCCCCTGAAGGGGGCAGCTTGCCACAGTACAGCGAGTAAACGTACCCCTCTTGCCTTACTTTCCGGACATCCGAGTCGCTGACCCAGTAGGAGACGACATAGAACAGGAAGACCAAAAAGAACAGCAAGGGAAATATCAAATAGTATGCCACGATCCCTATGCGAATAGGGGAGACAAACACCACAACAAGGGTCAAGGCCAACAGAAGGAATTTCAATAGGATTTTCATATCTCTGACTGTAATGCCTAGAAAGGAAAAAGAAAAGCCTCCACGAATGGTGAAGCGGTTTGGCATGGGACAAACCTTTCCAGGTGGAGGCTACTATGAAACAAGTTCGACCCACGACCGGTTTTCTGATCATCATGATGATTCTCATCATGAGCTTTTCCGGTTGCAAAGAGGAACCTGGACGATCATCCCTGCGTCTGACCATGCAGGGTCTTGATGACCAGAGCCGTTCCCTCGTACCAAATGACACTCCCCTGGAGGTGTCTCGCTATGCAGTTACCGGTAAAGGTCCGCAGGGAGGTACCTTTGAGGTGCAGAGCACGAACCCCACCATAGAGGTGGAGGGGCTGCTGATGGGTAACTGGCAGATCACTGCCATTGGGCAGAACAGCCAGGGGGTAAACCTGGTGCATGGAAGTGCCGAATGCTCGCTCACCAGCGAACCCGCCAATGTCCTGATCGAACTGAAGACCCTCGTAGGAACAGGGACTATGAACGTGCAGTTTGCCTGGGACAGTACAAAGATATCCAATCCGCACATTGACCTTTGGGTTACAGATGCCGAAGGGGTAAAGAGTGCTGTCACCCCTACGACAAACAACCTCATCAACGGGTCAGTTTTCTACAGTGCAACCTACCCATCCGGCTCCTACCTGATCCAGGGGCGACTCTACAGCGGGAGCACTGCGGTAGCCGGATGCGCCGAGGTAGTACGGGTAGTAGGCGGAAAAACAACTGAGGGTACCATCGACCTTGACCTAGACAAGTATCCTGA
>CAYMRN010000287.1:0-2935 GCA_964392855.1 uncultured Sphaerochaeta sp. | reverse complement strand
CCTTGATAAGCTTGTTTTAGCAATCCCTTTGGAGGTGTTCGAAGCCTCGGATTCTTTAGGTTGGGTCTATCAGTTCTGGCAGGCAAAAAGGAAAGACGAGATACACAAGTCTGGTGTAATGATAGGGGCTGGTGAGCTTTCTGCTGTCACCCAGCTGTTTACCGAACCATATATGGTCTCATTCCTGCTGGATAACTCATTGGGAGCCTGGTGGTCTTTAAGAAGGCTTACTGAACATGACCTTTGCACAGCTGAGAGTGAACAGGAACTTCGAGCTAAGGCAAGTCTTCCGGGTATGCCCCTCACGTACCTGAGGTTTGTGAAAAACGGGCAGGATATCTGGACTCCTGCTGCAGGATCGTTTGATGCGTGGCCTAAAGTCCTGTCTGAATTCAAGATGCTTGACCCTTGCTGTGGTTCAGGACACTTCTTGGTTGCTGTTTTGGGGATGTTGGTTCCCATCAGGATTGCTCTTGAAGGCCTCTCTGTCGATACAGCCATAGAAAAAGTCCTCAGTGAGAATATCCATGGTCTTGAGCTTGACCCCCGGTGTGTTGAGCTGGCAGCCTTTGCCCTTGCATTTGCTGCCTGGACATACCCTGGAAGCAAGGGCTGTACACCCCTTCCTGAGTTGCACATTGCAAGTTCAGGCGAGAAGGTCTCCATAGAGGGTGACAAGCTACGAAGATTGGCCAAGGGTGATCAGGAACTCTTTAATCTGCTTGAAGGTATGAAGGTCCAACTCGAGCAGGCTCCGATACTGGGAAGCCTCATCGATATAGGGAAGGCTGGACAATTTCCCCCCGACTGGGAAGTAGTGAAACCACTTCTGGATGAAATTCTTGGTGCTGGTGATAGGAAGGAGGGAGGTATCACAGCCCAGGGGTTGGGCAAGGCTGTGCACCTTTTGGCAGATTCCTATCATCTGGTGGTAACCAATGTGCCCTACCTGGCCAGAGGCAAGCAGGATGAAGTATTGAGGGACTATTGTGAAAAACACTACAACGAAGCAAAGGGGGATCTCGCTACGGTATTCCTGGAGCGCTGCCTCACGCTGTGTGGTGAAGGGGGGAATACCAGCATAGTATCACCTCAGAATTGGTTGTTTCTTTCCTCCTACAAGCGTATTAGAAAGAAACTGCTCAGTAAGGATAGCTGGCACCTGGTAGCACGATTGGGTGAGTATGGATTTGATTCCCTCTCAGCCTCAGGGGCTTTTACAGCCCTTGTCTCCCTTAGCAAGGGAAAGGCCAAGGATGGCGGCCATCGTATAGGTTGCATTGATGTCTCAGAGGCAAGGACCATCGAACAGAAGGCGCAGGCTTTGGCAGCAGAGGCGATCAAAAGGGTTGGTCAGAAGGAGCAATTGAAGGATCCTGATGCTAGGATAGCGCCGGTTGCTACTGCAAATATGACACTGTTCTCGGAGTATGCTGATAGTCTGGTGGGAATCCAGACAGGTGATGACCCTATGTTTATCTGTTTCTTCTGGGAGGTATTGCAAGTCGATCATGAAGTTTGGGAGTTTCTCCAAGCATCTCCAACCAAGCAGGCCTTATATACCGGTCAGAGGCATATTGTGCGCTGGGAAAGGGAGCAGGGTGCTCTTCATCGTTGCCCATCAGCCCGTCCAACGCAGGGGGTGAAGGCTGTTGGAACGAGAGGTGTCGCAATGCACCGTATGAGAAACATCGTCCCGTATCTCTTTGCAAAAGAGAGGTTTCACCAAAACATCGCGGTCCTGATTCCAAAAAAGGAGTCACATCTTTCTGCGATCTGGTGCTTTTGCTCCTCACCTGAATATAGAGAAGCAGTCCGACAGATTGATCAGAAACTGAATGTCACCAATGCGACCTTAGGCAAGGTCCCTTTTGACTTGGTGAGATGGACAAAAGTTGCAGAAGAACAATACCCCAATGGGCTTCCTCTTCCTTTCAGTGACGATCCCACCCAGTGGATCTTCCACGGCCATCCCTGCGGTTCAGCTAGTTGGGATGAGAAGACAAAATTGACAGTACCAGAGCCTTGTCGCAGTGATGGTACTGTATTGCAGGTTGCTGTAGCTCGATTGCTCGGGTATCGCTGGCCAGCAGAGATAGACACAACGATAGAGCTTTCTAAGCAGCAGAGGGCGTTGGCAAACAGATGCAAGGAACTGCTTCCCTATGCTGACAGTGATGGTATCGTCTGTATTCCCGCTGTTGGGGGCCAAGCATCAGCAGCAGAAAGGCTTTTGGAGTTGCTGGCTGTCTCCTATGGGGATAGGTGGACCAATACCACCTTGTCATTGCTGCTAAGAAGCTCTGATGCTGCAGGCAAGACACTGGAGAGTTGGTTGCGTGACAAGTTCTTCAGCCAGCACTGCAAGCTGTTTGGGCATAGGCCCTTTATCTGGCAAATATGGGATGGGCTTCCTGATGGGTTTTCAGCCTTGGTACATTACCACAGGCTGGACCATAGGAATCTTGAAACGCTCACCTACACCTACTTGGGAGACTGGATTCGACAACAGCGAAGCGATGTTGCCAAGAGCATTGAAGGTGCCGAGGAAAAGCTACGAGCAGCCATAACCCTTTCCAAATCCCTGGCCCTGATTCTTGAGGGGGAGTCCCCTTATGATATCTTCGTCCGCTGGAAGCCTCTTGAGGAACAACCTATCGGATGGAATCCTGACCTGCATGATGGGGTCAGACTCAATATCCGTCCTTTCATGAGTGTGCCAGGAAAGAAGGGTGCAGGCATCCTGAGGGACAAGGTCACTGTCAGATGGGGCAAGGACCGAGGTAAGGATGGGCCATCAGCACCCTGGTACAACCTCCTTCCCCTCTATGAGGGAAAGGAGGGTGACAGGATCAATGATCATCACCTGAGCCTGGAGGAAAAGAAGAAAGCAAGAGGGGATGAGGGTACGGGGTGATTGTCGAATGGGATGTTC
>CAYMRN010000286.1:0-2939 GCA_964392855.1 uncultured Sphaerochaeta sp. | reverse complement strand
TCCTCCAGCCATTGCATACCCTACCCCACTACCGACGATTGCTGACTCGGAGATTGGGGAGTTGAAGAATCTTGAAGGGGGAAGCAACTCGGTAAGGCCTCGGTAACAGGCAAAAGCTCCACCCCAGTCACGATGGTCCTCACCATAGGCAACCATGGTCGGGTCAATTGCAAAGCGGTGGACCATTGCCTCAAAGACCGCATCACGGTACTGGTACTGACGAGCTGCAGGGTACTCCTTTCCATTCTCATCATAGGCATACCGGTTACGTCTTGCGATCTGCTGGACACGGGCATTGTCCTCTAGCTTTTCAAGCAGGATAGGCTCACTGTCATCCATCTTCTCCACGTTTCCGTTGGAGAACATGACAGACTCCACAAAAGAGGCGTCTACCATTGGACTGAGAACAGGATCGACGGTGATCTCAAGGGTCCTCTTCATCTTCTCTTCGAGGATGGCGTCAAAAGCGTCAAGTTCCTTCTGGGTCACCAGCTTGTTCTCGATCAGGTAGGCACCATAGGCATCGATGGGATCCTGGGCGCGGAAAGCATCCAGCTCCTCCTTGGTGCGATAGGTCATTGCATCCGAGGGGCTGTGGCCGCTATAGCGGTAGGTCAGGGTATCCATGAAGACAGGGCCCTCTCCCTTGAGCAGAAGCTCTTTCTTCCGTGCAGTCGCATCAGCGACGGCAAGTGGATTGAACCCATCGACGCGCTCGGTGTGCATGGAGTGCTCGTTGACTCCTGCCCCCATGCGTGCTGCCACCCCATAGCCCATGGTCTCACCTACCGGCTGGCCACCCATTGCATAGAGGTTGTTAAAACAGTTGAGCATGAAGGGAGGATAGCCGGGGTTATCTTCCCAGAGGGTCTTGTACTGGTCCATTGAGGAGAGTACGAGACCTTCCCAGACAGGACCACGGGCAAGGGCGCCATCACCGATGTTGGCGATTACGATACCCTTCTTGCGGTTGATCTTCTTGTACAGGGATGCTCCGACAGCAATGGTAGCTGATCCACCTACAATGGCGTTGTTGGGCATACTGCCAAAGGGTTTGAAGAAGGTGTGCATAGAGCCACCAAGGCCTGCGGAGAAGCCGGTCTTCTTTGCATAGATTTCAGCCAGTGCACCATAGAGGACAAAGTTCTCAGCCAAGTCACGGGTGTCCTTGCCTGCAAAATGCTCCTTGACTACCTTGTAGGTCTCACCATCCATGAAATCTTCCATGACGGTGAGAAGGGCCTTGTCATCCATCTTCCAGATGGCAGAAAGGCTCTTTGCCAAGATCTCACCATGGCTTCGGTGGGAACCGAAGATCTGGTCTTCAGGATCGAGGACCATGGACTGGCCGACTGCGGCACTTTCCTGTCCGGCTGAGAGGTGTGCAGGACCCTTATGGTTGTACTTGATACCCTGGTAGACACCCTCTTTCTTGATGGTGTCCAGCATTGTCTCAAACTTGCGGATCAGCAGCATATCGTAATATGCCCGGATAAGGCGTTCCTTGCCGTAGAGCTTGAGCTCCTTCTTGAAATCGCTCTTGTACTGGTTGACGGGAATGGAAGGGAGGTCGATATTCTGCTTCTCCCTCAGTTCTTTTGGATCGAAAGGTAATGTTCTAGCCATGTGGATAAACTCCTTGTAGTTCTTCTTATAAAGTATGGTCGAGTGCGAAACAAGCATCCTTGATGAGCTCGGACACACTCGGGTGAGGGAATACAACTTCCTTGACATCCTGGATTCGCAGCTCTGCCTCTATGAGGGCTGCCGCTCCCCAGATTATTTCACTGCTGTAGGGTCCCAGCAGATGGACGCCCAATATGACGTTGGTCTCGCTACTGGCGATGACCTTCACCAAGCCTCCGGCACGCTTCCCATGCTCGGCAAGGAACCTGCCGTTGGAACGCATCTGAACCGTCTTGCTCTTGATGGCTATGCCCTTAGCCTCTGCATCACGCTCGGTAAGGCCACAGCCTGCAGCCTCAGGTGAGGAGTAGACAGCCCAGGGGATGGCGTTGTAGCGCATCCTCTGCCTTGTAGCTCCAAAGATATTGGAGATGGCAACTTCAGCCATCCTGGAGGCACTATGTGCCAACAGGGATTTTCCGTTGACGTCTCCTATGGCATAGACGTTGGCGACGTTGGTCTGCAGGCGGTCATTGACGACAACCCCACTCTTTCCAATATCAAGACCGAGCTTCTCAAGTCCTGCCACATTGGGTCTGCGTCCGACACTCATCAGCACAAGCTCTGAAGCGAGAGTCTGCTTATTGCCTTTGGCATCGGTGTAGAGGACACCTTCGGCGGTAACCTCCTCAACCTTGCATCCGAGCTTGAAATCAACACTCTTCATCTCGCGGCGCATCATCTTTGCAAAGTCACCATCGACCATGGGCAGGATCTCGTCCATCATCTCGATGACGGTCACTTTGGTGCCGACCATGGAGAAATAGGAGGCAAACTCCACACCGATGACCCCCCCGCCGATGACGGTGAGGCTTTCAGGCACTTTCTCAATGGAAAGGATCTCATCACTGGTCAGCACATGAGCCATGGTGCTGCCTGGAATGGGCGGGACAAACGGCGAGGAGCCGGTGGCCACTATCAGGTAGTCACCCTTATAGAGGGTATCCCCCACCTTGACCGTGTGCGCATCGACAAACTCAGCTTCGCCAAAGACAGTCTCCACCTTGGCAGACTTCATCAAGAAGCCGATGCCGCCGCGCAAGGTTTCCACAGTATCCTGTTTCCAGGCCATGGCAGTACCAAGATTGTAGGTGACCTCTTTTGCCTCGATGCCGAACTTCTCCCCCTCAAGGGCATGCTTGTAGTGCTTGGCACTGTTGAGGAGGCTCTTGGTAGGAATACAGCCCCAGTTGGTACAGCCCCCACCGAGAAGGCCCTTTTCAATGAGCAGGACTTTTTTACCCAGGGTGCCT
>CAYMRN010000285.1:0-2961 GCA_964392855.1 uncultured Sphaerochaeta sp. | reverse complement strand
GGACAGCCCTTTTGGGCATTGCAGAGGGTGCACCCCCTGCAGATGTTTTGATCCAGCAAGGGGACCTTCTGCCCTACAATACCAAAGTCATTTAGGTCGGTCTTGATGCAGTTGTTCGGGCAGCCCCCGACCCCTATCTTGAACTTGTGCGGCAGGCTGACTGAGCGATACCCTTCGTAGAACCTGTTGTGGATTGCCAGATTCAGTGCATTGGTGTCGTAGAGTCCGAAGACGCACGTACTGCCTTTGCAGCCGGTTACCGGACGGACCTTGGCCCCTGTCCCTCCAGTTGTCAGCCCAGCATCGTGGATATGTTGCTTGAATGCTTCGATCTGGGAGTAGGGGATATGGGGCAGCTCCACAGTCATGCGGCTGGTGAAGCTTACCTTTGACCCTCCAAACTTCCTTGCCGCCTCCCCGACGGCTATGGTCTGCTCTGCTGTGAGGGATCCTCCGACTGGTATGATCCTTGCTGAGAAGCTATCGGTTCCCCGGTTGTGCAAAAACCCTTCTGCTTTCAGGGCTTGTATGATCTTTGGTGATACTTTCATCTCTTCCTCCCTATACCGGTTGCAGTATGGGAACTTTTATGTATATAGTAAATAATATGTTTATTATATTATATATAGGTAAAAAGCTATATAAGGAGCGACCATGACCCTACGTGACCTTACGATATTCACCCATGTGGCCAAGACCCTCTCGATGAGCGAGAGTGCCGATCTCCTTGGCTGTGCCCAGCCGACGGTAAGCCAGGTCATTGCCGGCATCGAGCGTGAATACGGCGTGCGGCTTTTTGAGCGGCTTTCTAGGAGGTTGTACCTTACCGACGACGGCAGGTATCTGAACTCCTATGCCCAAAGCATTTTGGCCCTGTATGATGAGGTTGATGCTAATCTGGGTGCCCTTGCCCTGCCGGTGGTGCTGCGCATGGGTGCCACCATAACTGTTGGCAGCAGCATAATGGGGGAGATTGTCTCCCGCTTTGAAAAGGAGAACCCTCGCATCAGTGTGGAGGTCTATGTGGACAATACGGAGACCATCGAGGCGCTGCTGGCTGAAAGCCAGCTGGATATCGCCCTGGTGGAAGGCGAGGTCCGTCACCCCTTTTTGGTGGCGGAGCCTGTCCTGCCCGACTCCTTGGTGCTGGTGGCTGCAAAGGATTTTCCCCTTGCCTCCGAGGTTGACCTCCACGATCTTGAGCTTTTGCCCTTCATCTTGCGTGAAAAGGGCAGCGGCACGCGAAATATGTTTGTCAGGCTCCTGGAGGAGAAGGGGGTCACGATCAGGGAGAAGTGGATCTGCCACTCCAGCGATGCTATCCTAAGTGCTGTGCACAGTGGTCAGGGCCTGACGGTCATCTCAAGGCGGTTGGTCGCTTCTGACCTTGCCAAAGGGATATTGAGGGAGGTGACAATACGGGGTGTGAGTTTTGCAAGGATGTTCTCCCTCGTCTTCCACAAGGACAAGTTCTTTACCCCACCGTTGGAGCAACTTGTCAAAGATATCAAATCGTTAGGGTAAAATGATACATTATACACATTACAAAATTACGTAATATGAAATTGTGTCATGAAAACCTTGATTATTTCATATACTTGTGCTTATAGTAAAGGGATGATACGGCAAATAGCTAGTAAGGAGATAAGCACATGGCAAACAAGAGTACTGCTCCAAAGCCTTGGGATTTTTTAGACGAGTATCGGGGTAAGGTCTTTACCGGAGAGTGGCCCACAGTCAGCCAGATGTTTGACATCTCCGTTACCCGATATCCTGATAACAAGTGTTTTACGGCTTTTGTTCCTAAGCACGAGTCTTTCACCTACTCAGAAGTACAGGCCTATGTGAAGGGACTGGCCAACTATATGCTCTCCAAAGGGGTCAAGTCGGGAGACAAGATTGCTGTCACCGGCAAGAATAGTCCTGAATGGGCCATTGCATATCTGGCTATCCTTGAAGCAGGTGCCACCGTCGTTCCCTTGGACAACACCCTCAACAACAAGGATATGAGCAAGCTCATGAGCTTTGCAGACGTAAAGTACATGTTTGCTGACCTCGATCGTCTGGAAGATTTTGACAAGGAGGGCACGCTGGGCATTTCTGGGCGGATAAGCTTGGAACCGACCGAAGATTTTACCTTCATCCTTGATGCCCAGGAGAAGGCGGAGCAGAAACGCACCGCATCCAAATCCTCTGATACCGCTGCCATCCTTTTTACCAGCGGCACGACCGGGACCCCCAAGGGTGTCATGCTCAGCCATAGCAACCTGGTCGCTGATTCATACCTCTCCCAGGCTAATATGGATGTCTTCTCCACTGATGTCTTCTACGCTATCCTGCCCATACACCATGCCTATACGATGATGGCTGTCTTTATCGAGGCCATCAGCACAGGAGCCTCCATTGTCTTTGGCAAGAAGCTTGTCATCAGCCAAGTGCTCAAGGAGCTCAGGGAAGGGGAGGTCACCATGTTCCTCGCTGTCCCCATGCTGTTCAACAAGATGATCGCGGGCCTGATGAGCGGGGTCAGGGAGAAGGGTATCATAGTGTATGGTCTGATCCGTGGCATGATGAAGTTCTCCGGTTTTGTAAAGAAGGTGTTCAAGGTAAACATCGGCAAGAAGATGTTTGGCTTCCTTCTGAAGAAGCTCTCCTTGGAGAATAACCGCATCTGTATCTCAGGAGGGGGTCCTCTTCCAGCCTCAACGTTCAAGATGTTCAACGAACTGGGCATTGACTTTGTGCAGGGCTACGGGCTCACCGAGACCAGTCCCATCACACACCTCAATCCGACAGATGCGTACATAGAGACCTCTGTGGGTAAGGTGGTTGCCAATACCCAGGTGAAGATTGTCGATCCTGATGCCAACGGAAACGGCATCATCCACATCAAGGGACCCATGGTGATGCAGGGCTACTACAACAACCCTGAGGCCACAGCTGAAGTGTTGCAGGACGGTT
>CAYMRN010000284.1:0-2965 GCA_964392855.1 uncultured Sphaerochaeta sp. | reverse complement strand
TCGACCATGCCAACAACCAGGGTTTCTCCTATTGCGTGGATATTGAAAAACAACCCAGGCTGGCCGATCAGGTCATACGCTTCTGGTTGAAGATGTCTAACCAGGCTAAACGATTGATCATTCACAATGCCAAGTTCGATCTGCACATGCTCAGAAATGGTGGCTACGAATACCGGACAGAGAATGTGACTGATACCATGTTCTATATTCGGCATGCATCAGACGCTATACCTGAACGATTCGGCGGTGCGCCCCTCGGCTTAAAGAATTACGCAGCAAGATACATTGACCCACAGGCAAAGCATCATGAGACTTTACTGAATGCAGAGAAAACAGCAATGGCATCCAACTTCAACCGGGAACTTCTGAAAGTGTACCTCAAGGGACGCAAGATGAAGGATCTTAAACCATTCTTTAATGACATACTTAATGAGCCAGAAGACCTGCCGGAAGCAGACCGCGTCGCCTATTTCAAATGGCGAGAATGGCTGCCACGCTGGTTGGATGGACGCTTCGATGTGCTGGTAGAATCAGACAGCATTCCCTACAATAAACTTCCCCGAGAATTAGTTATCCGTTATGCTCTGGATGATATTGTTTGGATGGGGGAAACATACTTGGCCACGGCAGAGGTTGTTTCTGTACGACAAACAGAGAACGCTATCATTCTGGAGAACTCAATGATCCTGCCCTTCCTTGATATGGAAGCGGTGGGGTTCGCCGTGAATAAGGAGTACCTTAACCATGCAAAGACTACACTTAAACAATACATCAGAAGCCGCCGACAGGATCTTGCTCGCCTTGCCGGGGCCCCCATCAAGGTCAATCAGAACGCAGTTGTTCTCAGACTCCTCCAAGATCGTTTCAATATCCTTTGCCAAAGCACGGAAGCTGAAGAGCTTAGCCGATTGGCGAGCGACCTCCGACACACCGGAGAAAATCCTGATGGAGCAGATTTTATTACAACTCTGCAAGAGCTGCGCACACTCGAGAAATGGTATAGTACATATCTTCTTCGATTCATCAGAAGCCTTTCTGATCAGGATAGATTATACACACAGATCAATCAGGTGGGCACGGTCTCTGGACGAGTTACGTCAGACTTCCAACAATTTCCCAAAGACGCGATTGTATCGACTGACGGACGGGAGCTCTTCCATCCTCGTCGGATGGTACAGGTAAGTGGAGGAGACTATGACGCGCTTGTCTATTTGGATTACAGCCAAATTGAACTCAGGTTACAAGCACTTTACACGATTCTTGTTTCGGAGGGGGACACAAATCTATGTCGTGCTTACATGCCTTTCCGTTGCGTTGATTCACAAGGGGTTCGATTCTGCCCGGAAAATCCAGATCATGTCCGAAGATGGCACGAACCCTGGTTCCTGGAAGAAGACCCGAGCACGCCTTGGAAACCGGTGGATGTTCACGGTGCTACCGCCATTACTGCGTTTGATACGAGCCCTGAGGATATGGATTACAAACATTACCGATCCCTGGGGAAGAGAATAAACTTCGCCAAGAACTATGGCGCACAGTTCGGCAGGATCAAAGCCATGTTCCCGGAGTTCACAGATGAACAGATCCGTAAGATCGACCAGGCATACTACTTAACTTTCCCAGGTGTGCGGGACTACCATCGGTACTGCGAACGACTGGCCATGCTTGAACCCTATGCTGAAAATCTTTTCGGCATTAAGTATTATAATGTAAGTGGACATAACCTGATCAACATGTTGATTCAGGGATCGGGCGCGTTCCTGCTCAAGCTGAAGATTCGTGAGATCTGGGAATATTCCCAGGCTAACAAGATTAAGTCCCGGATGCAGATGACCATCCATGATGAGAACAGTTGGGAACGGCATAAGGATGATGACATGACTCTATTCTATAAGTTCAAACAGATCATGGAAACCTGGGAAGATACGCTGGTACCCATTGTCTCAGAAATGGAGATCACATACACCACATGGGCAGACAAACAGGCCATCAAGATAACAGATGAAATGAGGTGATACTAATGACCAAGGCTGAGCCCCGCAAAAAAGTTCTGCACGTATACATGACTGAGGAAGAGTATGCTTTTCTTCAGACATGTGCTGCACGCCTGGGTTTCAGTATAGCTAAGACTATGCTGCACCTGGCTGACTTTGAGAACCGGATGCGGGAGTACACCACAACACAGGACTTACAGACTGTAGGTGGAATCAACTTCACACAGATGCCAGATAAGGAAGGTGAGGAATATTGAAGTACCCATATGTACTTGGGCTTGATCCTTCCGGCGCATTTGCTGAAGGCAAGGGCACCACAGGCTGGGTCCTGATGGATGCAATAACAAAAAAAGTTATCAAGAAAAATTCAATCCGTGCCCTGGAATATACTGTTGATACAGAATACTGGGCAAGTCATGTTCGTTTGCTGGGCTCTCTCAACACCGACTATGGTAGGGATGGCATGCGTGTGGTCATGGAAGACTACCTGCTCTACGCTGACAAAGCAGAAGCACAAATCAATTCCCGCTTTGAAACCAGTCAGCTGATTGGTATTATAAAAATGACCTGTGCTCAGCATGAGCTGCCTCTGTATATTCAGACAGCCGGAGAAGTTAAGCACCGCTGGAATAACAAGGTGCTTCTGAAGAAAGGTATCATCCGCCCGTATGGACGGGGGTTCGCCCTGGTCGATCCGTTCATGCCGATCAATAAGCACGAGCTGGATGCATTGCGTCATGCACTACACCTAAGTTACTTTTACAATAAGTGAGGTGCTCCCTATGGACATTGAAAAAGAGCTTGAAAAAGTCATCAAAAAGCATAGAGGTAAAGAGGTAGCTACGTTCGAAACAAGGATAGACCTACTTGCTCAGGATTGTCTGGATGAAATCCGCAGGCTAAAAAAACAAATCAGCGACTCCGCGCTTGCCGAGCCTGAAATTAAAGAGGCGCATTATTTGGCAGGTCTT
>CAYMRN010000283.1:0-2967 GCA_964392855.1 uncultured Sphaerochaeta sp. | reverse complement strand
TACTACACTTTTCCCCGTTGTCAAGGGTGGGTATATCGCAACTAGATAAAAAAAGAGAAAAACAAGGCATGAAAAAAGGAACTTCACCCAAAAGAATCGGATGATTGAAGTATGATTTGGACATAAGAACAGGCTTGGCATACAAGGAGCCAAGCCTAGTCTTACTACCTGATACTTCTAGCAGAGAGGGATTTTAGAACGGTTGCAGCATCGCCTCAGGGGAGAGAAGCCTATCCAGGTCCTCCTTGGAAATGTAGCCTTCCTCAAGCACAATCTCATAGACAGAACCATCGGTCTTCAGCGCTTTCTTTGCTATTTCAGAGCACGCCTCATACCCAAGGGTAGGTACAAGGGCGGTCACCAGACCTATGCTGTTCATAACCATCATACGACAGCGCTCCTTATTGGCTGTGATGCCAACAATGCACCGTTCCCTCAGGATCTTCAGCACACGGGTGAGATGATTGATGGAAGTGAACAGCTTGAAGGCGATAAGGGGCTCCATGACGTTCAACTCCAACTGCCCCGCCTCTGCTGCAAGGGTAATGGAGAGGTCATTGCCGATGATATCAAAGGCAACCTGGTTCACCACTTCTGGGATCACCGGGTTTACCTTACCTGGCATAATGGAAGAGCCTGGCTGCATGGGCGGAAGGTTAATCTCATTGATTCCTGCACGGGGACCGGAGGAGAGCAGACGCAGGTCATTACAAATCTTTGATACCTTGGCGGCAATGCGTTTGAGCACACCTGATAGTTCGATGAAAGAGCCAGTATCGTGCGTCGCCTGGATAAGATTGCTTGAGAGAGTGAGTGGCAGCTTTGTAATTTCTGCCAGATGTTGGGTCACCACCTCTGCATAACCTTTAGGGGCATTCAGACCTGTTCCGATGGCTGTCGCACCCATATTGATCTCATACATCAGTGTCTGGGTAATGCGAAGTCGTTCAATATCCTCCCCCACACTTACAGCCCAAGCAGAAAACTCCTGTCCGAGTGTCATGGGGATTGCATCTTGCAACTGGGTCCTACCCATCTTGATGACATCGCGAAACTCTTCGCCCTTGGCCTCCAGCGCTTCCTTGAAGAGTTGCAGCTCTGACAAGAGACCATCAAGCTTCCATGCAGCGGTAAGACGGATAGATGTGGGATAGACATCATTTGTAGACTGTGAGAGGTTCACATGGTTGTTGGGGTGGATTGTTTTGTAGTTGCCTCTCTGCTTGCCAAGCAGTTCCAAAGCCCTATTGGCAATAACTTCATTGGCATTCATGTTTGTAGAGGTCCCAGCACCACCTTGGATAGCATCAACGGGAAACTGATCAAGATGCTTGCCAGCGATTATCTCGTCACACGCCTCTATGATGGCCTTTCCCACCGTAGGGTCGAGAATCTTAAAATCCATGTTTGCAAGAGCCGTCGCCTTCTTGATATACCCAAGGGACTGTATCAAGAAAGGATAATTAGAAATGGGGGTCTTCGATACCACAAAATTTTCCATAGCACGAACTGTCTGCACCCCATAATACGCTTCTACAGGGACCTGCTTGTCCCCGAGAAGATCATGTTCATTCCTATACTTCTGCATTACATTCAACCTCCCTTTGGTGAATACCTATACTATAGCGCATTTTCACGGATTTCATACCCCCAAAAATAATAAAAATACTCCATATGCAGAGATATTTTTTTCATATAGGGATGATATGCTTAATTAATATTACAAAATTGAGCAAAAACGCAATAAATCAGCACGATATGATTTCCTATCTGATGCACCCTATCAAGTATACCTGTACGACTACTAGACAAAACATGCGATAGAAGAGACCGGGGGAGGCACGAACACGAGACTACCCTTCATTGGAATATACAAGATAGAAATATTCGCTAGGATCCTGCATACAGGGCGGTTCGATATACTCCTTGGAAGCAGCCTGTTTTTCTTGAGTTTCTTCTCAACGCCACAAATAAACCATGCTATACTCAGAGCGATTGAAGAAGGTTTCAGGCAGACAGCAAAGAGCTGGTGAAAAAGAATCTGTTCCCCTCCCTTCTCGATACAGGTAACAAGCAAGGACGAGTACCATGGCACAAGACTTACGGATAATCACCACAGGCGGCACCTTTGACAAGCAGTATGATGCCATAAGCGGTGAACTTACCTTCAGGGAGTCTCAGCTTCCGAGGTTGTTGCAACAGTCCCGTTGTACCCTTACGGTGCATCTGGAAGGGCCCCTTGCTGTGGATAGCCTCTATATGACTGAAGAACAGCGACAGGAGGTAGCAAACTCCTGCTCGCATAGCCCTGAAGAGAAGATAGTCATCGTCCATGGTACGGACACCATGTGCAACACCGCAAAAGTGGTCGCAGAAAAACTTGGCGAGCATAATCGTCATACAGTGGTATTTACAGGTGCCATGATACCGTACTCTCTTGAATCAAGTGATGCGGTCTTCAATCTGGGTTGCGCTATCACCGCAGTGCAGCTACTCCCCCCAGGGGTCTATCTCACCATGAGTGGGAAGATCTTTACATGGGACAATTGCAAGAAAAACAAGGAAAAAGGTATTTTTGAAAAAATACACGAGTAGAAACTTTCAAACCAGATAGTGTAATTCCTTTTCAGTTACATCAATAAACTGACTGTACATGGTTCATTTGCCTATATATCATATTTATTATATGTTATTAGTATGATATCAGATGCAACACATCTGATCCAAAAGGAAGAACCATGAAAAAACCACTACTACTTATAAGTTTATTATCCATAGCACTGATCTCCTTATCCGCTTCATCCAGCTGGATTGGCGTACAGGGATTTTCATCCCATGGAAATAAGACCACTACCTACAAACTGGGGAGTGCTGAATTCAAAGAGGAGAGCTCAACAATCCTAAGCGGTGTGAATATCACAGGCTCCATATACCCTGGGGACTCGGCCTTTGGCGTAGGTTTGCAAA
>CAYMRN010000282.1:0-2975 GCA_964392855.1 uncultured Sphaerochaeta sp. | reverse complement strand
ACAAAATATCAGTATTCATCTACCCTGTAAACTATGATGTTCACGTAAGGGTTGGAAACCTCCAACCTTTCGCCCTGGAAGGTTCGATGTTATTCTAGACTGACCGGAGTCTGGAAGCCAGTGGTCATGCAACAAAGAATGTGAAACCAGCTATCAAGCTGTGATTTCTTCTGTAAACTTACACAGGCGCTGGCCATTGAAGCATAAGGGGGGACTAGCCATGGGATGGTCCTTACCGACCATCCCTGACTAGATCCCGATAATAAAATTAAGAACATAGAACTGCCATAAAGCCTTCCAGGTACCTCCGGCAATCTTCAACAAGGAGGTATGACGTGAAGATTACCATGCCTGAAGTTTCTCGGATCATAGGCCTCGACCTAGCCAAGAAATCGTTTGTAGGATGCATCCTTTCCGGGGAGGGCTTTCTCCAGAAGAGAATGTTCTCTGGAAAAATGACTCAGGATGAAGAGGGTTGGAAGTACATCCAAAGCAGGATCAATACCGATGATCTTGTGCTTATGGAGGCAGGCACCTCTTCCTTCTCCCTGGCGAGATATCTGATAGCCCATAGTGCAGCAAAACGGATTGAAGTCCTCAACCCAGGTATGCTCAGGGTCATCTGGATGAGCCAGAGAAAGAGTGATAAGTCGGATGCAGTGAAGATCGCCTGCATCGCACGTGACATGGCTATGGAGGCATGGCCGACTATTCCCATACCCACAGAGCAGGAGCAAGCTGAACGGTCGACCATAAACTCCTATGTGTTTACCAAGAAGCAGGAGACCCAGCTGGTGAATAGGCTCTATGGGCTGTTCAACTCATTGGGTTATCCAGAAATCAAGAGATCAATCATTAGGGATAATCCCGAAGGCCGCAGGCAGCTTGCCCAAGAATTGCTCTCAAATCATCGATTGGCACTGTATGATGCTGAGATGATGATGGACCAGCTGGATCTGGTTCAGCTACAGGTTGACGCTAGGTTAGAAAGTCTCAGGAAGATTTGCCTTGCCCACCCTAGGCAGGCCCTGTCTTGGCTCTCAATCCCAGGAATTGGTCTGGTCAATGCTGCAACACTTATTGCCTACATTGGTGACGGGTCAAGGTTCTCAAATCCTCATCAGCTGTTGAACTATGCAGGACTTGTTCCAAAGCAGGATCAAAGCGGAGATTTGGATAAGCACCTGGGTATCACCAAGCGAGGCAACAGGGCAATAAGAAGAAATATTGTCCAAGGTGCATGGGTGGTTACCACTCTGGAACCTACATGTCCCATCACAAAGTATGCATATCGCAAGAAGAAAGAAGGCAAGCAGAAGCAAAAAGTCGCAGTGGCAGTCGCGAACAAGATGCTTCGGATTGGCTTCTCACTCTTGAAATCTGGAGACCTCTATCGGCCTATGATGGAGAATGGAGTTGGTAAATTAAAGGAGAAGCTGCGGACCTACAAACTTCAGGCCCTCATGAAAACCATCCTCGAAGATTAATTTTCATAAGAGCCCATAATATTGCCATGACTTTTGCAAGCCTTGTATGCACATAGGCTATCATTTCTTATGCAAAAGTCAAGGCTGCAATCAATTTAAGACTATTTAAAGATAACCCTTGACTTACGTGAACTAATAAACCCTTTCAATTAGACAAGCAAAAAATATCAGGAAAGGACATCCATCTATATTTTAGGAGCACCGAGGATCTTATTTGCCCTGGGTGCGGTGCTGTAGCAGTCAACTATGGATTTCGTCCAGACAAGAAACCCTTGTACGCTGAGCCCATCCCACCCTATAAGAGAACCTTCTGGCATGTCGGCAAACGCAGAGGCCTATGCCCTTGCTGTGACCTGATGTTTACAGAGACAGTCCCTTTTCAGTTCAAGACCAGGCATGTGACCATCGACCTGGCCAAGAAAATCTGCGACATGATGGATGCCCCGAATGCCAACATTCGTACCACAGCCAGAATCCTGAACCTCAGTGAGGACTTGGTGCGAAGGGTGCATAAGGAATACCTGCTTGAGGTGGAGGCAAACATCCCAGAGCCTGAGGATGTGAAGTCCATAGCGGTGGATGAGTTCTCCATCCTCAAGGGGCATCAGTACGCATCGCTAGTGCTGGACATCTCCAACAAGCAACCCCTGTTCATCTGTCAGGGACGGACAACCGAAGAGTTCAAGCCCTTCTTCTCCCTGTACAGCAAGGACTTCTACAAGAATCTCCAATGCGTCTCCATGGATCAGAACCACACCTATGCCACCTTCTTCAAGAAGGAGCTTCCTCATGTGGACATCGTTTCTGACCGCTACCACATGACAGCAAACTACCTCAAGGATGTCATGGACAAGGTGCGCCTAAGAACAGCTAGGAAACTGAGGGCAGAGGGCAATGAAGAGGGGTACAAGATGTTCAAGCATGCGAACTACCTGCTGTTCACCCCAAAGCTACAGGACTCCTCCCAGGCCAAAACCCTTGCTGAATTTGACGGTCAGCTTCAGCTTGGACGTCTGATGGAGATGAATGAAGAAATAGGCAAGGTCTCTCTACTATACCATCAGCTACGGGCATTGTATGAGATTCGAGATGAGCAGGTGATGAGAACAGAATGGGAGAAATGGCTGTGTATGAGTGAGCAGTCTGGTATTGGAGAGTTGGTGATGTTTGCATCAAAGAAGAGGAAGTATACAGAACAGATAGTCATGCACGCTAAGTATCCAGTGACCTCTGGAATCATTGAGGGCTGTATGAATACCATAAAGGTAATAAAGAGGGCAGCCTGGGGGTTCAGGGATTTCGAGTACTTCTTCCTAAGAATCAAATATGCTTTCCTACCCTATAAACTCAAACAAGAGGTAAAAGATAAGCTCTTTTGCAACTGTTCTGAATATCTTCTACCCCCTATTGACCACCAGAAATGCGGATGAGCCAAAACTCTTTCTGATACGTATCAGGAGCATTAGTATGAGAAGATGTATTCTCCTC
>CAYMRN010000281.1:0-2977 GCA_964392855.1 uncultured Sphaerochaeta sp. | reverse complement strand
CCCCTCTCCATCTATGCAGGGATTGCCTTTGAGCAGTCCTATGCGGAGATTGATGGGGACAGTGCCTCTTCATCAGAGCTGTATGCCCTGCTTTCAGCCATAGGGGAGCTTCCTGTACGCCAGGATATAGCCGTCACTGGTTCGGTTAACCAGATGGGTATGATCCAGCCTGTCGGAGGGATCAACGAAAAGATAGAAGGCTTCTATCGCACCTGCCTAACTACCGGGCTTTCCGGCAAGCAGGGAGTCATCATCCCCATTCAGAATGTACGTAATTTGATACTCTCCTATGAGGTCCTTGATGCAATCAAGGCGAAGAAGTTCCATATCTACCCCATCACCACCATCGATGAGGGGATGCGTATCCTCACAGGGCGCCCTGTGGGCATACGCAATGCCAAGGGTAACTATAGTGCAGGGAACTTCAACTATGAGATCGAGGACCGGCTCAGGAAGATGTACCAGGCGGTCACCTCCAGCAGGGCGTAGCATACCACTTCTGCAGCATGATCCCTGAAGCCACAGACACATTCAGGGACCCCTTGGTCCCACCCAAGGCGATGGAGACCCTGCCAAGACTCTGGTCACACAGGGACAACAAGGCAGGACTCACTCCCATCTCCTCGCTGCCTATCACTGCAGCGCCGGAGGAGGGAAAGGGAAACGCTTCCAGGTCAGAGCCGCCCAGTTCAAGGGCAAACAGTGGCATATCACTATCGGCAAGCTTCTCTATGAGGGCCGATTCAGAGAACCAACAATACGAGACGGTATCGATACAACCCCGAGCACTCTTTATGCAACGCGGATGGGTCACCGATGCGGTCCCCTCCACCAGCCAGATCTCCTCGATGCCAAACGAGTCGGCGCTGCGGAAGATGGAGCCCACATTGAAGGGAGAACGCAGGCGGTCCAATATGAGGATATGGGGAAGCACAACCCGTTGCGAAGCATCCAAAGAACCTTGCCTGTCAACAAAGTCCCAGTCAGAGGGTTCGCTCCCCAATGCCGCTAGCAGGGTGTGGTGCATATCTTCCAGGATAAAGGGAAGAGAAGCTAAAGGTGAAGAGGCAAGCGATTCAGCAAAACCCTTCATGCTTGCAAGCTGTTCAAAGCTGAGCACCGAGAGGAACTGGTGAGAGGAAAATAACGAGCAAAGCTCTGAGATATAGACATAGTCAGGATCATTGCCCTGTAGGATGCGTTGGGCCTGCTCATGGAAGAGCGAGGCGCACTTGCGCACGCAGGTGCGGTCCTTGAGTGTCTTAAGCTTCGCTATCGTCATCATCGCTATCTGAAGCCTCAATGGGGGCTACGCAGAGGGCAAACTCCCCTTTTATCGATTGTCTGGCAGAGAGTAGTGCCGAGACTTCACTAGCAGTCCCTACCAGGAACTCTTCAAACTTCTTGGTCATCTCACGTCCCACCACGACCTGACGCAAGGGGTCAAGGAGGCTCAGTTCATCCAGCGTCTTCACGATCCTAAAGGGAGATTCATAGATGACGAAGGCTTCGTTACGGCCAAGCAGTTCAGTCAGGCGCTTAGTCCTCCTTCCCTTGCGGGGGGAGAGAAACCCTTCAAAGGTAAAGCTCTTTCCCACATACCCCGCCACACTTATCAGGGTTGCGACAGCAGAAGGGCCGGGGATGGGGACCACGGTAAACCCGGCCTCACGCACAGCCTTGACGACCCGAAGGCCCGGGTCACTGATGCCGGGGGTGCCGGCATCACTGACAAAGGCTATGTCATTGCCCGCTTCAAGAAGGGCAACGATCCCTTGGGCGGAGTTGCTCTCATTGTGTGCATGGCACGCAATGAGCCTTTTCTGGATATCGTACTTTTGCAGCAAGGTCTGGGTATGCCGGGTATCCTCACAGGCGATGACATCGACACTGCGCAATGTCTCCACTGCGCGGTAGGTGATGTCATCGAGGTTTCCTATGGGAGTGGCTACCATATATAGGGTACTCATGTTGGTGAGTCTACACCCTTGGGCCTGTGGGTACAAGGAGCACAGCAGAATTCGCAGCCATATTTGGGCTAAGGAGTATAGCCACAGGTATGTAGGGGAAGGTATCTCCTGTATTGGCATATTCATCCAATATTTCTGGTATTTTTTACCAACATTATTGGTTTTGCAGGCAAATATGAGAAAAAAGCGGGAAGAAACCTCTCAGATTCGTGTCTAAACGGCAATTTGCTAAAGTTGGCACGCCTTATGCATTGTTGTTAGTGTACCAACACATAGCCACCAAGTGGCAGAAGGAGACCCTAATGAACGTGTTTAAAAGAATCGCTGACATCTTTAACTCAAATCTACATAGTGCCCTCGACAAGATCGAAGACCCCGCAAAGATGATCAACCTCATGATTACCGAACTGCAAGACACCCTTGCCAAGGCCCGATCTTCCTCAGCTGCACGCAAAGCAGAGAAGGTCAGCCTGACCAACGAACGGGAGGAGCTGAAAAAAGCTATCCATCGCTGGGAAGATCGTGCAAGGCTTGCGATTAGCAACAAGCGTGAAGACCTGGCTAGGGAAGCCCTTGCTGAAAAGAAAATTTGCAGCGAAAGGATCCGCCTGATTGATGAACAGCTGGCAAACCTAGAGACCATCCTAGCTAGCCAGGAAGTGCAGCTGGTCCAGATAGCGGACAAGCTGAAGGAAGTGAAGGACAAGCAGAAAATCCTTGTTCAGCGTGCAACCAGTGCAAAAGAGAAGAAACAGGTTGCCAAGACCCTGCACAGCAGTGACAGCACCGACCTTGCCCGCAAGTTCAGCGAACTGGAAAGCAAGATTGAGCGTATGGAAGCAGAGGCTGAGATGGCAGGCTACCATGGCAAGAGTTCCAGCAGTGATGATTTCAGCAAGATGGAGATGGACAGTGCCATTGATGAGGAGCTCTCTGCTCTGAAAGAGTCGATGAAGGAGTCAACTATAAAGAATGAATAATTCATCAAGATTGCACAATAAACTTCT
>CAYMRN010000280.1:0-2989 GCA_964392855.1 uncultured Sphaerochaeta sp. | reverse complement strand
GTTCCAAAGCTATGCGCTGTTCCCACACCTTACGGTGTTTGACAATGTGGCATTTGGGCTGAAGCAACGAAACCTCGCAAAGCAAGCCATGCCCTCCCTAGTGGGCAGGATGATGGAAATCTGTGGCATCAGCGGGTATGAGAAACGGTTCCCCAAGCAGCTGTCCGGAGGGCAACGCCAGCGGGTTGCCCTTGCCCGCGCCCTGGTTATCGAACCCAAGCTGCTGTTGCTGGATGAACCCCTGTCCAATCTGGATGCCCAGCTCAGGGTACAGATGAGGTCGTCCATCAAACGGATACAACAGGAATTGGGCATATCAACAGTTTTCGTCACCCATGACCAAGAGGAGTGCTTCTCCATTTCAGATCGCGTAGCCATCATGGACAAAGGGAAGATCGAACAGTGTGATGATCCCCAGACTATCTACTCCAACCCCGCCTGTGAGATGATTGCCCGCTTTGTCGGCTTCAGGAACTTCTTTCCTGTCACCCTTGCAAAGAGGTTCAACCTGATCATCCCCCAAGCAAAACAGGACGCCAAGCTCTTCTGCATCCGACCTGAAAAAATCAGATTCACCGCCCCTCACCAGGCAGATGTGCAGGGGGTGGTTGATGTAAGGACGTACTTGGGGGAGAGCTACCAGTATGAAATACAGACAGACCACGGCATGATAGCGCTCTCGAGCACTAGCTTGCCTGCTATAGCTGTAGGGGAGACGGTAGGTCTGCACTTTCCCCAAGAGCATTTGGTATTTCTAGACCGCTAGGCGGTCGATACACTTCTGCCAGACAGCAGAATGATACATTCGGAGGAATTTATGAAAAAGCTACAGGTGATCGCAGTCGTATTGATGGTGCTTCTGACCATGACGACACTCTTCGGTGCTGGTGGTGCCGAATCGAAACAGAAACAGAAACAGCTCATCGTATCTACATGGGGACTCACTGAGGATGCACTCTGGTCAGAGGTCTATGAACCTTTTGAAAAGCAGTACAACGTAAAGGTCATTCTTGATACCGGCAATGCCCAGGAGCGCTATACCAAACTCAAAAATGACCCGAACTCCAAGATAGACGTTATTGAGCTATCACAGAAAAACACTGCAGATGGTGTTGCCGATGGGCTTTTTGCCCCTCTCAAAGCAGATGAGCTCACCTATTATGCCGATCTTCTCTCAGGTGCAAAAGCTCTGGTAGACAGTGGGTCAGGTGCTCCGTATACGGTCAACAGCGTCGGCATCATCTACAATCCCAAGACCACAGGCATGACTATCACCAGCTGGGAAGACTTGTGGAACCCCGCATTGCAAGGCAAGATCTCCATCCCCGAGATAACCACAACCTTTGGACCTGCCTTCATGGTGATGTGCAGCGATGTGAAGGGGGTGGACTATACCAGTGACAAGGGAGAGGCTGCATTCAAGGCTCTGGAGGAGCTGAAGCCCAACGTACTGCGAACCTATGCACGCTCCTCAGATGTGGCATCCATGTTCAGCAACGGGGAGATTTCAGTTGCAGTCGTCGGAGACTTCGGTGTCCCTGTGATATCAAAGGCTGACCCAAATGCAATCTATATGGTCCCCAAGGAAGGTTCCTATGCCAACTTTAACGTGGTCAATATCACAAAGAACACCGAGAACCGTGACCTGGCAATTGCCTACATCAATTACCGCCAAAATGCAGAGACTGAACTGAGGACCGCAAAGGCGCTCAATGAGGCACCGGTAAACGTACAGGTCAAGCTGACAGCAGAACTGGCAGAGAACAAGACAGTGGGAGAGGTTGCCGACAATGCCAAAATGATTGACTTTACCGTAATAAATCCGCTGATGGCATCGTGGGTCGACAGGTTCAATCGCCTGATGAACAAGTGAGCATGAAAAAACTTGAAAACATCTGGTTGTACAATACAGCCTACCAGAGCTTCGATTGGGGGTCACTGTCGTTTGATGAGACGATCACTCATGTCGATCGACGCTTTGATGAGGCCGGGGGTGAGGGGCTTTACCTCATCCCCGGCCTCATTGACATCCACATGCATATAGAATCATCGATGACAACCCCGACAGAATTTTCGAATGCAGCTCTACCCCATGGCACTACGACAGTCGTGGCGGACTGCCATGAGGTGGCAAACGTCTTTGGCGCAGACGGACTGGCCGACTTCATGGACTTGCCCTCGGTCATTGATATTTTCCATGCAATCCCATCCAGTGTGCCCTCGACTTCAAGGGAACTGGAAACCTGCTTCGGGTCCATTGACGCCAAAGAGGTAGAAGAGCTATGCAAGCGCGAGGACATCATCGCCCTTGGGGAGATTATGAACGCGAATGACCTCTTCAGTGATGGGGATACCAGGACCAAACGCATCATAGAGACTTTCAAAAGACACAAGAGCCACTGCCCCATCGAAGGGCACTGCCCGAAATTTACCCAAGAACAACTATCACAGTTCATTGCCGGTGGAGTCGACTCCGACCATACGCACCAGAGCGCCTCATCCATCAGGGAGAAAGCCTCGGCGGGAATGTTCTTGGAAATCCAAGACAAGAGCATTGACAGAGAGACCATCAAGGCACTTTCAGACCCTCACCTAAGAGGCATGTTCTGTTTCTGTACCGACGATGTGATGCCGGATGTGCTTTGCAAGGAGGGGCATCTCGACGCGGTGCTCAAGCATGCAATAGAGGCCGGAATGCCGCCTCTCCAAGCGATCTATGCCGCTACCTACTCTCCTGCAATGAGGATGCGACTCTTCGACCGTGGCCAGATTGCCCCGGGAAAACTCGCAGACTTTATCCTGCTGGAAGATGTGGAAACGCTACGCATCCACTCAGTCTATAAGGCAGGAGTAAAGGTATATGATGCCAAACAAGGGCTGCTTGCCCGCCTCCCTGTTCCCAAGATCAAGAAAAAATACTTGCACTCTTGCCGGCGAGACCCTGTCAGGGCCGAAGAGTTTGACTGTTCTCTTCCCATCGGGGAGAGGG
>CAYMRN010000279.1:0-3028 GCA_964392855.1 uncultured Sphaerochaeta sp. | reverse complement strand
GACACCAAAGGTAAGCTCGCGCAAGAAAACATAATCCTTGGTCTTTGTCGTTCCTTCAAGGCGGATGTCCTCAATAATTGCCTGTTGGTTTTCCTGAACCTTCAGGACAAAGGAGATGGTCCTGTTCTCTTCGTCACGGACCTCTTCTGTAGCCATGAGGTTGAAGATGTAACCGTTGTTCCAGTAGAGGTCAGCGACATTTGCTATCTGGGCCTGCACACGGCTCTGGTCAAGTACAGCACCTTTCTTCATGGTGATGAGTCGCTGGAACTCATCTGCGCTAAAGACAGTATTGCCTTCGACTGTGATACCACCAAAGAACCACTGACTGCCCTCCTCTATGCTGTAGGTGAGGCGCAAGCGGGTGAACTTGTCCCCTTCCTCGCTGATATCATCGACACGTACGTCTGTGACAGCTGCCTCGATATAGCCGTTGCTGCCATAGTAGGAGAGCAGCTTCTCCTTGTCCTTCTCCACCGTAAGAGGGTTGTAGTACCCTGCATTGAAATAGGTGATCGCCTTGCTTTCAAGCTGTTTCTTCAGCACATCAGAACCAAACGCATCATTTCCTTCAAAGGCTATCTCCCCAACCCGTTTCTGAGCATTCTCCACAATGGTATAGGTTATGCTCGCCCTGTTTGTCGCCTCATCGATGCTGTATTCACTCTCAACGGTCGTGTCGGCATAGCCCTTTTTCTGGTAGAGGGAGATGATCGCTTCCCGTGACAGGTCGATCGACTGATCCTGCAGGAATGCCCCGCTCTTTGCTGTGATGACTTCGGTTATATCCTTGTTCTTGATGTTTTCATTGCCGACCAGGATAACGGTATCGATATAGGGAAGCTCAAAGAAACTCATCTCAATGACAAGGGCATTGCTGTCTTCCTCACCCCTTTGCGCCTCTGCAAGAAAGTAGAGGAACGTGTCCATGGCATAGAGCTTGCCTTGCAGATCGTTGAACAGTTCGTCAGAGAATGGCTTGCCTATAAACGGGTACTGCACGTCAGCAACTGCATCCTTACTCACATTCTGTAGTCCAATATTGGTAAAGGATACAATCTTCTTACCTGTATACCAGGCTTGCTCTTCCGCCGCACCAAGGGTGCTCATCGCCGCTACAAGCAGTAGAATTACCCAAAAAACTCGCCCTGTCTTCCGATTGTCCATGCTGACTCCTATCAAACTGTTTAACGCAAAACTATTCGCTTGGTTACACTGAAACCAATGGTATCGAAAATATTATATATCGACAACTCGTTTGGTTGCGTGAAAAATGAGAATGTTCCCAGCGGATTGTTCCATTCCATGGAGAGTTCCAGGTCAATGGAAAGGTCTGGGGCAACAAACGAACGTTTTATCCTGGATTTGTCTGTAGCACTCAAGTGAATCAGTGCCTTCAAAAAATAATTCTTTCCAATATATTTGCCCATGAAGATGGTTGTGTTGTTCAGGTATCTGGCAAGTGGGCTGAAGCTGGTTCCCAGGTTGCTTCCCGGCAGGGCATCAAAGAGGATGTTCTGTACGATGTTGCTGCGTAGGCTGAACAGGTCCAGTCCCAAGGAGATGCGTATGGATTCGGTCAAGGCTGTGTTATTGGCTGTGTTGAGATAGCCCAGCTTGCCCGCAACGTCGGTTGCAGCTGCTGCAAGCGAGGCAACGCTGTAGAGATTCACCTGCCCATACGCACCGCTTGGAAGGATGCTCTGGCCCATGATTTCCATGATCTCATTGATATCCTTGCTTGGGATACTTTCGAACTGCGGGTTGAGGTTGGTCAAGCTTGAGTCCCGCAAGATGAGGAAAATGTCCACCCGGTTACCCAACCGGTCAAAGTCGGTCAGTTTTGCCCTGAGGTTGATCCTAGGCTGTATGGTCGATGATCCTGAAAGCGCATCGGTATGCAGGCCAAGCGATCCCTCGGTAATGAAGAAGTTCTTCTGGAAGTAGTAGATCTCACCACTTCTGAAGGAGAAATTTCCATCCAGGGATATGGCCTCAGTGGTATGGTCAAAGAGGATGTCTATCCTCTGATTCTCAGTCAGGGTCGCCTTGATGAAGGGGTTGGCGACAGTAGGATAGTAGAAGGATACATTCTTTCCTGTGGTGATCTTGAAGTCACTGCTAGAGGTGCCTGTGGGCACATACCAGAAGGGAAGGCCTTGGATCCCCATGCTCATGGTGGTGTTTTCCAAAAGGACATCGCCTGAAAGCCAAGTCTCGTATGCTGTTCCGAACAGGGAGAAGGTTCCCTCAGCATAGGTGAGCACTTCGGCATCAATGCCTTGCAAAGGGATAAACACAAACAGTTGCCCGTCAATGGGACGTGCGTTGATCTCATAGCTGCTAAAGGTCAGTCCGTCAAAATCTGCTCGCAGACTAGCTTCTGCCCGTACTGTGACCCCTGTCTCGAGATTGGTGGAGAAGAACGGGAATGTGGGGCTTGTCGCCCGCTGTCCGTCAATGGTCAATGTGACCCCTTTCACTGACAGGACATCCTGGGGAAGCCAGAAAAGGTTCATGGATGAAGAATCCAGGGAGAGCTGTCCATAGACCTTGGGCTTTGCCAAGGTGCCGCCGATGATAGCCTCCCCTTTTGCTATGCCGTCGATGAAGGCGAAGATCGGTTTCACAAAAAGCCTGTTAAGGAGGGTCAGGGGGAAATGAATGTTCTCTGCCGTGAGGTACAAATCATCAGGGCGTACCCAGCCGCCGATCGTGATGCCAATGCCAAAATCCTTTTTGATATCGGCTGAAACCCGCCCATCAGACACATCGTAGGTGAAGGAGAGCAAGGGGCTTGCCACCTCTATGATCTCATCCTTGTACAGCAGGTCATAGCTTCCATCGGCGATGCCCTTCTCTCCCAACAGCAAGAGGTCATCGATGGTAACGGTTCCACTGACCCCTTGGGTGGGAAGATCCCGTATGACCTTACCCATCTCAAACAGGGATGTAGTTGGGGTGAACGGCATCGACAGCCCTAGGTTGAAATGCGAGGTCTGCTGGGTGTAGGGGATTGTCCTGATAT
>CAYMRN010000278.1:0-3047 GCA_964392855.1 uncultured Sphaerochaeta sp. | reverse complement strand
TGATGCTACAGAGGTTGATCCCTTGATGACAGTAACCTCCTGCGAACCCTCTCCAATCTTTACCGGCGGGCTATCGTCATTATAGGCTTCGACGGTCACTATCCAATTCCCTTCCTGAATTCCTTCGAACACATGCGAATCACCACTCACTTCAACGGGTCCCAAACGAACAGCAGAGCCACTTCGTTCACAGCTGACCCGGTAGGTGTCCACATCCATATCCAAGGAAGGAGCAATCGTCCTTGCATTGACAGCGTCACGCAGGATGACCTTCAGTGACCCTTGATTGGTGTCAGCCAGGGTTTGGTCACACCCTACGAAAACCATTGTTGCAAGTAGAAGTAGCAGCAATGCCATACATACAACTCTCACGCGGTTCATCATCTTCTTTTCCTCCTGTGGTTGGCCCCAGGGCCATCGGGTTATCAACACTTGATATGGGATCGATTCCAACGGCATTGCTGCATCGCACCTGGAGAATTTCTGGCCGATCCTACAGTATCAATCATGCCTACACCATACGGCTACCAAAGTCATCGCGCATCATACCAAAGTATGATTTTGCAGGTGATTCAGGATGAGAAGTGATTGTTGCCATATTGTTTTTGGAAAAAATGATGCAACTCATGTTGGTAATAGACTCGAAACAGTTTGAGAATATTATTTGCCCTACAGCTTTGGGGCTTTGGTTGGGATGATTATTTATCCTTGAGGACAGAAAACAAAGCCATCAACAGAAGGCTTACCTGCTTCTATGTACCGAGGAGCAAACTATGGTAGGTGTATGTACGATCACTGACTCCTTGGTGTCCCCGCTCTTTCTACAGAGATATCCAAGTTATAAAACTAAGGTCCTATATCTCGTAGACTCATGTTTTTTCCTTATAGGTGATAAATATCCGGTATATCCCATGGCGAAAAATTGATGATGTATCATACGTTTTTCATCTTGATAGATCATAGCTTCACTCTAGTTCTATGGTTTCTACAAGCATTCTCTACTTTACCGCCCCTGCAGTCATCCCCTTGATGAAATACTTGGACATGAACAGGTAGAGGATAAGCATCGGTAGGATAGCTATGGAAAGGCCAGTAAAGAGCAGGCTCCAGTTGGTGCTGTGCTGTCCGAAGAATGTGCTGAGGCCAACAGGAAGGGTCTTTACCGACGTGGACTGGAGAAAAACCAAGGGGAAGAAGAAGTCGTTCCAGATAGGAACAGCATTGTAGATGGTGACCAGGGCGACAGCAGGGGCGACCATCGGCATGACTATCATGCGATAGATCGTAAAGTCATTGCAGCCATCAATCTTGGCAGCATACTCAAGTTCCAGTGGTATGGCCTTCATGAAGCCTGCAAGGATGAATACTGTGGAAGGAAGCCCCATGGCCATGAAGATCAGGATGACCGACCAACGGGAGTTGATTAGATTAAGGGTTTTCACCAGGAGGAACAGCGGGATGATGGCTGCCTTAAGGGGCAGCATGATCCCGCTTAGGAAGATCATGTAGACCAGGGTGTTGCCCTTGTAGGTATATCGGGCTATGCCATAGGAAGCCATGGAGCCGAATACCAGGACAAATGCCATGGAGACAGTGGTGACCAAAAGGCTGTTGGCAAAGTAGCCGGAGAAACCCTTGTCGACCCAGACGGTCTTGAAGGTTGCAAAGGAAAAGGCTTCAGGGAAGGCAAAGGGAGTCGTCAGGATAGCTCGGTTTGACTTGAAGGAGCTGAGGAACATGTTCAGCAGGGGATAGAGGATCAACAGGACATAGCCACTCATGATGGCGATGGCTACGGTAATGAATATCTTCTTTCCGAGTGTGGAGGCCCGGTAACGCAGGTCGGTTATCATAGCTGCACCTCCTTGCGTTTCGTAACAAATACGGACAAGAGCGACGTGGCGAAGGTCAGCACATAGATGACCAACCCTATTGCCGACCCTATTCCTATCTCAGGGCTACCTGCATCTATGGAGCCGAAAGCAGTCCTGTAAAACAGGGTTCCGATTGTATCGGTTGAGTAGTTGGGGGCTCCATCCAAGCCTGTCATGGTGTAAATCTGTTCGAAAACATTGAGGCTGCCTATGATGGTAAGCACCATGATGATGGTGATCGAGGGGATGATAAGGGGGAAGATAATCTTCCAGAACAGTTTCCATTCACCCACTCCTTCCAGGTAGGCTGCTTCCAGGCACTCCTGGGGGACACTGTCGATGGCTGCAAGAAAGACAAGGGAGGGAAACCCTACCCAACGCCAGATATTTACCAGTATGATCGTCGGTGTTGCCAAGTGTTCAAGGCCCAACCAGGCCCTCTGCATATGGGCAAGGCCGGCAAGCTTGAGAAAGCTGTTGACCAGGCCCGATGGCTTGAGGTACATGCCCCAGAGAAAGCCGACGGCGACGATGGAAAAAAGGACTGGGATGAAGAACACCCGTTTGAAGAACTGGGAACCGGGGATGTTCCTGCTCAACAAGTACCCGAAAAGAAGACCCAGGGAGTTCTGGATCAGGGTCGTGGAAAGAAACCAGGTCAGGTTGTTCTTCATCGCATTGAAGAACCTCTCCTGGTAGGGGAAGGCAAACAGCAGTCTCTTGAAGTTATCCAACCCTACGAAATCGAGGCGTATGAGCTGCCTCCATGAGAAGAGGCTGTTATAGAGCGACATGAATAGGGGTAGGAGGATAAAGATTCCTACAACCAACAGCCCTGGGGTTATGAAGAAGAGTATCCACATTACTTTGCTACGCTGGATTTGGTGCATGGCAGTTCCTTAGGTGTAACGCTGAGAGAGTTCCCACAGGGGCTGGGCCCTGTGGGAAAGGTAGTCGATCTTATTTCTGGAAAGGCTTGTAATAGGAGGCGATACCGTCCTGTATCTGTTTCGCTGCCTGTCGTGGAGTAACTGTTCCTGCCATGACACCCTGGGCCGCTGCTTGCCAGAGAGAAGAGCCGGTTGGCTGCTGGTAGCGGAAGCCTACGAGGAAGAGGTATGGGGTTGCATTCTTCTGCAGTTCCAGTACACGGGAGATGAAAGGATCGGCTGA
>CAYMRN010000277.1:0-3052 GCA_964392855.1 uncultured Sphaerochaeta sp. | reverse complement strand
GATCCCCTTCTTCCATGGGAATTTGTTCAAAAGATCGAGTCCCTGTGCTGGGATCCAAGGCAGGGTCCTTCTCTGCTGAGGATCTTCTCTTTTGTGCGTAAAAAGTGAGCCAAATCTAGAAAAAAAACACTTGACCCTTGCAATCCCTTATGAGTATGTTATGCAGTGCTCAGGATGGCTCTACTCATTACGTTATACTGGATTAAGAGAATTGGTCGGGCATGAGGGCTTCTTCTTCATGCGTCGACATACAAATATACGTATGTCCGTGCTTTTGCATGGCATAGGAAAAATTGAGGAATTGGTATGGAAAAGAAAAAGGAAAAAGAACAGCCCAAAAAGCAGGATGATGAAAAGATCAAGCAAGAGGAGGCTGTTGCCCTTTCGGAAGTCGAGCAGAAGGAGCTTGAAATAGCTCTTCTCAAGGAACAGCTTGAAACTGCCCAGGCAGAGGTCTCTGAGATGAAAGATCAGATGCTGCGTAACCGTGCAGACCTAGACAATACCCGCAAGCGCTTGATTCGTGACAAGGAAGAAGCGGTGAAGTATGCCAATTCTGCTCTCATTAAGGACCTGTTGGAACCGCTTGATGACTTTGGCCGTGCCTTGGAAGCTGCCGAATCCACTGAGGACTATAAAAAGATTCACGACGGGGTGGTGATGGTCAATTCTCAGATCTTTGGGATTCTGGAACGCAACTGGGGCCTTGAGCGGATAGAGGCAGTTGACAAGGAGTTCAATCCTGATGAGCACGAGGCATACATGGTGGTCACTGATGACTCTTTGGAGCACGAGATGGTCCTTCAGGAGTTCTCAACCGGGTATAAGCTGCATGGAAGGGTGCTTCGCCCAACAAAAGTGAAAGTTGGCAAGCCCGGCATTTGACGATTGTCTTTGGTATGAGTACTTTATCTGCATGGGCTGTGCCCAAGATGAATATGAAATAAATTGGAGAGGAGAAATATACAATGGGAAGAATCATAGGAATTGACCTAGGCACGACAAACAGTTGTGTTGCGGTTATGGAAGGCAACGACGCAATTGTCATTGCCAACAGTGAAGGGCAGAGAACCACTCCTTCAGTTGTTGCGTATACAGCAAAGGGTGATCGTCTGGTCGGCCAGCCTGCTAAGAACCAGATGGTGACCAACGCAGAGAACACTGTGTATTCGATCAAGCGTTTTATGGGACGCAAAGCGAGTGAAATCCCTTCAGAACTGAACAAGACCCCATACAAGATTGGTGAGGGATCTGGTGGTGAGTTAAAGCTTGATATCCGTGGTGAGAGCTACTCTCCCCAGGAGATCTCTGCAGCCATACTGCAGAAGATGAAGAAGACCGCAGAGGACTACCTCGGTGAGCCGGTAACAGAAGCTGTGGTAACTGTTCCTGCATATTTTAATGACGCTCAGCGTCAGGCCACCAAGGACGCAGGTAAGATTGCAGGCTTGGACGTCAAGCGTATTGTCAACGAGCCGACAGCCGCAGCACTTGCCTATGGTATTGGAAAGGATGCGACCAAGGAAGAGAGAATTGCCGTGTATGACCTTGGAGGGGGAACATTTGATATCTCCATCCTTGAACTGGGTGACGGTGTTTTCGAAGTCAAGGCTACCAACGGGGATACCCACCTCGGTGGAGATGACTTTGACCAGAGGATCATCGAATGGATGGCTTCTGAATTCAAAAAGAGCAACGGTATTGATCTTACCAGTGACAAGATGGCCCTGCAGAGACTGCGTGAGGCAGCTGAGAAGGCAAAGATTGAGCTCTCCAACTCGACCAGCACCGACATCAACTTGCCGTTCATCACAGCTGATGCCTCTGGGCCCAAGCACTTGGCCATGACCCTTTCACGCTCCAAGTTCGAGCAGCTTGTCTCTGACCTGGTAGAGCGTTCCAAGCTCCCTGTGAAGAACGCACTGCGTGATGCCGGTCTTACGGCGTCAGATATCGACGAGGTCATTCTCGTCGGTGGTTCAACACGTATCCCTGCTGTACAGGCAGTTGTGCGTGAGCTGTTCGGCAAGGAGCCCCATAAGGGTGTGAACCCTGATGAGGTCGTTGCCATGGGTGCTGCAATCCAGGGTGGTATCCTCGGTGGAGATGTGAAGGACGTCCTCTTGTTGGATGTTACCCCGCTCTCCCTCGGTATTGAGACCCTCGGTGGAGTGAATACCCGTCTGATCGAGCGCAATACGACTATCCCTACCCGTAAGAGTCAGATTTTCTCTACAGCCGCCGACGGACAGACTGCAGTCAGCATCCATGTCCTGCAAGGTGAGCGCGAGATGGCTAGCCAGAACAGGACGCTCGGTAAGTTCGATCTTATTGGAATCCCCAATGCCCCACGCGGGGTGCCACAGATTGAAGTGACCTTTGATATCGATGCAAATGGTATCGTACATGTCTCTGCGAAGGACCTAGGCACTGGCAAGGAACAGAAGATCCGTATCGAAAGTTCCTCCGGCCTCAGTGAGGCAGAGATCGAGAAGATGGTTCGGGAAGCTGAAACCCATGCTGAGGAGGATAAGAAGGCGCGCGCTCGCATTGATGCACGCAACGAGGCTGATAGCCTGGTCTACTCCACTGAGAAGTCTCTCAAGGAGTACGGGGATAAGATTTCCTCCGAAGACAAGGCAGCCATTGAGAGTGCCATCTCTGAGCTGAAGGCACTGCTTGCGAACGAGAGTTCTACTGCTGAGGAGCTCAAGGCTAAGAGCGAAGCTCTCCAACAGGCCGCCTACAAGCTGGCAGAAGAGGTGTATAAGAGCACCGCTGCACAGGAAGGTGGTGAGGCTGGACCTGACGATCCGTCCTCAACTGGTGGGGACGAGCCCAAGAAGCATGCTGGTACCGACAATGTTGAAGATGCCGATTACGAAGTCGTAGACTAAGGTTTCACAAACAGGTTACTATAGAAGAAAGGCTTTGCATCATGTCGGCTCCGGCCGACATGATGTTTGTAGCACAATTTGTTCGAAGGAAGTCGCACCGTGGCGAAACGAGATTATTATGAAGTGCTTGGAGTCGCGAAGACAGCACAACTGGA
>CAYMRN010000276.1:0-3055 GCA_964392855.1 uncultured Sphaerochaeta sp. | reverse complement strand
GGCGGTCAAGCCTAACGTTACAAGCTGCTCCGGGGTGGGCGTTGCGGTTGCGGGTTCTGCTTGTGTTGCTTCTGGTGTTGCTGCTGTATCTACCGTTGCTTTGGGTGTTGTAGCCTTGGGCTCATCGTTTGCACACCCCACGGCAACCAGCGCTACAATCAGGGTAATGGCTAACAAAGCCAGTTTTATTGTTCTTTTCATCATCACGTTTCCTTTTTCCTAGTGTTTTACTATTCTTTAACATGCCATCATATACACTTTTGATGATGCTTTTCAATATTTCAAGGGGAAAAAATCCATAATTTTTCGGTTATTTGTTAAAATTTATTTATTGGCTTACCAGCCAAACGATTAGAGGGATATATCTGCAAAGAATACATAAGCCACAAATCGTACCCATCAAGGAATTTGTAGTTTTTCCAAGTATTTTTCAAAATGTTTCCAATAAATCTTGGCCTAAGAGGGTTACAAAACTGGCAAAGTATGAGAACATCTGTATCGATAAATATAGCAACAATTGCTTTATACCATAGTTGTATGATAGTATATTGCCACACTACACATGAGTACGTAGTGCATTATTAGTGAATATGAGCTGAAAACAATACCTTAGGATAAGGCTCAGAGGGATAGAAAGATGGAAAAGAAACGTATTGTCATCCTTGGTGGGGGCTACGCTGGCGTGCATGCTGCCAAAAAGCTGCATAAGGCATTCAAAAAGATGCAAGATCAGGTGGAGATCACCCTGATCGACCGCAACAGGCACCACATCCTCATGACCGAACTGCATGAAGTTGCAGGCAACAGGGTAAAGCAAAACTCTGTAAAGATATCATTTGACCGAATTTTCTCTGGCAAGATGGTTCATGTTGTCCAGGATGAGATACAAGACATTGACTTTACCAAGCAGGTGCTCTCAGGGGTAAGGGGGTCATACCCATATGATCAGCTGATCATTGGTACAGGCGGAGAGCCCGCAGACTTCAAGATCAAAGGGGTCAAGGAGCACGCCTTCTACCTCTGGAACATTGAACATGCCCTGGCTATTCGCTACCACATTGAGATGATGGTAAAGGATGCCTCCAGGGAAGCCGATCCGGAGAAGCGCAAGCAGATGCTCACCTTTGTCGTCGCTGGAGGGGGCTTTACCGGGGTGGAGCTTGTCGGTGAGCTGGCAGAGTGGCTTCCTATCCTCTGTGAGAAAAACAAGATGGATACCAGCGATGTGCGTATCATCAACTGTGAGGCACTCGGACAGCTGCTCAACATGCTTCCTGAGGGTCCGCGCAAGAAGGCTGAGCGATACATGCGCAAGCAGGGCATTGAGATCATGCTCAACTCCCTCATCACCGAAGTTGATGAGGAGGGTGTTACCATCAGAGGGGGCGAGGTCATCAAAACCAAGACCCTTATCTGGACCTGTGGTGTGCGGGGCACCGAGTTTGCGGAAAACCTTGCCATTGAGGATGGCAAGATGGGACGCAAGCAGGTTAATGAGTTCATGCAGTCCCCTGACTATGAAAATGTCTACGTCGTTGGGGACGGCATGTACTTCCAGGAGAACAACCGCCCGATCCCCCAGATAGTGGAGGCTGCAGAGCAGAGCGCAAAGACTGCCTCTGATGGCATAATCTACACCATCAAGAGCGAGCTCGGGAAAAAGGCCAAGCCACCGAAGCCCTTCAAATCAAACTTCCATGGGTTTATGGTCTCTGTCGGCGGCAGGTACGCCGTCTCCCATACTGGTGGGATCTCCCTCTCAGGGTTTTTTGCCCACGCATTGAAACATGCGGTCAACATGTACTACCAAGCTGGCGTATGCGGAATAAACGGCGCCTGGTCCTATTTCAAGCATGAGATCCTGGAGATCAAGAACAAGCGATCACTCATAGGAGGCATGGCCGCCTACCGCGTCCCTTCCTATTGGACTGCTTTTTTGAGGATGTTCCTGGGCTTCATGTGGATTACTGAAGGGATTGGAAAGATTACAGGCGGATGGCTCACTGACACCACAGGGTCAAAGGTCTACTGGGGGGCTGCCGATGCTGTCGGTGCGGCCTCGGAGGCCTGGGGTGAGGCAGCGGTAGAGACAGCAGTTGCAGCCACAGAGGCTGTGCAGCAGTTTGCCCCCCCTGTCCTCGCAGAACCCTTGGCACTCTACACGTGGATCAACGAGGTCTTTGTCGCACAGGCTCCCTACCTCTTCCAAGTGCTCATCGTCCTTGCGGAAGTGGGCATAGGTCTCTGCTTCCTGGCTGGCCTGCTCACCTTCCCCGCTGCACTGGTATCCTTGGGGCTATCGACCATGTTCCTCATAGGTGCCTTGGCAGGCAAGGAGATCTTCTGGTATATGGCGGTCTCCATCATGATGCTCGGCGGTGCCGGTAGGGCTTTCGGCCTTGACTACTGGGTCATGCCCTATCTGAAGAAACTCTGGAAGAAGACTATGTTTGCAAAGAAAACCTATCTGTTCATGGGAGAGCCGGAATTCACCAAGAAACAGATGAAACGCCGATTAGCCAAGAACCTGGGCTGAGAGGATGCAAGACCTTTACGAACCGCTTCTCAGGCAGGAACTGCAAAGCGTGCAAGCCTCCATTGAGAAGTCAGTGGATAGTTCCCACGCTTTTATCCGTTCGCTCCTACGATCTCATGTAGGGGCGGAGGGAAAGATGCTTCGCCCCGCCCTTGTGCTGCTCTTCTCACAGCTTGGAAGCGAGAGCGATCGCTCCCAAGCGATTAGCATAGCAAGTGTCCTGGAGATGATTCACCTCGCTTCCCTTGCCCATGACGACATCATAGACTCAGCAAAGACCCGCCGTGGAATCCCTACCTTGTTTGCACAGCGAGGGGCAAAGCAGGCAGTACTTGCAGGAGACTACCTGCTGGCCCAGGCCCTTGGTCTCATCTCACAAAATGACCTCAAGGATGCGATGAATATCCGTATATTCGCCAAGGCCCTTGCACGGTTGTGTGAAAGCGAGCTGGAGCAGGATGCAGACCAAGGCAACTACTTCATATCCAAGACTACCTATTTCCGTAGGATCGGAGGAAA
>CAYMRN010000275.1:0-3062 GCA_964392855.1 uncultured Sphaerochaeta sp. | reverse complement strand
TCCAAGCTCTTCCAGCCCAAAGACCCTGTCGAGCTGCCTGGAGAGCTCTTCCTGACTATCAGGGGACATGATGAAGTCCCAAAAGGAGCGGAAGCTCTGCCCCTCATCAGAATTGGTGATCCTGTCATGGTCCCCGAAGAACTGCTCAAGGAGTTCGCCCTTCTTTCCATCCCAGGTAGCAATCTCCTCCCGGATCTCCCGATCAAGTTCCCTGAAATTACCCTCAACTGCAGTGAAGTCACTGCGCAGGTCCCGAGCTATCTGCTTGAACTGCATAAACCGTTCCCTAATCTGCCGTTGGTCCATCATCGGGATATCGCCGTTGGCTATACGCTCGATCTCACTCTCAATCTGGCGCTTTCTCTCTTGGAGTTCCAATATCCTTACCTCAGAATCAGTCTCCACCCCCTGCACTATCTGCCGAAGCAGGTCGAAACAGGTCTGCAGCCTGCTCTCTGTCCCTATGAAGCGACGGGATGCAAGGGAATCAACCCACTGCAGGACCCTCTCACTACCAGGGGTCAACTCATAATGGGGTATATCACTGCCAGGGGGATAGAACTTCCTAAGCCACCCCTTTTCACCGCTGGTCCAGTCATCGAGGTAGTCACTGGCAGACCTGGGGAAAGGGGACTCTTCAATACCAGAGGTAAGCTCATAGAGATAATCATCAAGTTTCAGGACAAGTTCATATTCACCGATTTGCCGTATCCCCTCTTTCCGGAACACGCTATCAAAGAACCCGATGATAAGAGGACCATTGTCAGCGGTCATCAATCTCCAGGAGGGATCTATTTTCTTCTTGTTTGCAAGGTCATAGAAATCAAACGACATAGCTCCACCCTACCACCAAAACCCTTCAAATACAACTGGACCCATTGTAGAGGCATCCCCTCAGGCTTGAGGGATTGGCAACAAAAGGGAGGTATGATCCAGCTGGAAAAAGCAACCAATACGTATTCCTAAAACATGCGGAAAGAAGGCAATGGCCTGCACTCCTGATGGTTCTCTGCACGCTAAAAATGTTTCAAAGGTTCCTACAAAAGAAATCCCGGATTGCAAAACTATTGCAATCCGGGAAGATGGTACACAAAAACAGTTATGCACGCACTGCTTTGAGTGCAGCTTCATAGTTGGGATGGTCTGTCACTTCAGGAACATATTCCATATAGGTTAACTTGTTGTTTGCATCTAAGAGGAAAACTGAACGAGCAATGAGACCAACATTAGGCAGGTATGCACCAAAGGTATGGGCAAAATTACGATCTTTATAATCACTGACAGTAATTACGTTTTCTACTCCGGCAGCTCCGCACCAACGCTCCTGAGCAAACGGGAGATCCATTGAAACGACAATGACGGTAACGTCTTTGAGTTTGGTAGCTTCCTGATTGAAACGTCTTACCTCTGCATCACAGACAGAAGTATCCAGGGAAGGGACGGCGAGAATCAATTTTCTTCCCTTAATTTCGGTCAAATTAAAGGGGCTAAGGTCATTTTTTACAGCAGTAAAGTTAGTGATGGTATCACCTACTTTGATTTTCGTTCCTTCAAGTTCTACAGGAGTTCCTCCAAAAGTTACTTTCATAGTAAACCTTCCTTTTTCTTTCATGATACAGCAAATATACAAAGGAAATGGGCAATCGGCAATACTCTAGTATATTGGTTCTCTATCAATGGAACAGAGAGACACATCCTGGGTCTGGAGAACTTTGAATCCGTAATGCCGCAAAAGCATCTCTCCCAAGAAAAACAGAGTATAGCGCTAGCAACTGCACGATTATAAACAGAGAGCCTCACCCAAAGACATGGTCCAAAGGGTATTGTTTCGGATAGCAAGGTACAATGCTTCTAGAAAGTTTCGCTCAAGATTTCCCTCAGTCTTGAGACAACCTGCCCAACCTCATCTTCCTCAAGGGTCATAGGGTTGATGAAAATAGCATGCTCTCCTGCTTTCATGGTAATAATTGCTGGGTTGCCAGCCATCAACAGGCTGATCATCAGTTCTGCCTCCATCGTACTGTGGGTGATGATGGCCCTTGGCATTGGTTGTCCCGCTTCATTGGGAAATGAACGCGATACTGTCACCCCCTGGAGATGGGACAGACGATCCTTCAGTGTCTGGACAACCCCTTCAGTCCAAGCGTTCCGTCTTGCATGATCGAGCTTTACATATTGTTCTACGGCTGAGGTCAGTCCGACAATCTCTTCTCTGCCGACTTTCAGCATCCGCCCAATCCCATACTTGGGGAACCCTATTTCGTTTACGTAGTGCATGAACTCTCTCTTGCCGACAATAAGGCCACTCGCCTGGGGGCCACGAAGATCCTTGCCCCCACTAAAGATCACAGCAGAGGCTCCTGCGTTGGTAAAGTTCCAAAGGTTATCGACAGGAGGCAGTTGAGCCGCTGCATCCACGATTACAGGAAGGTCATACTTGTTTGCAATTTCAATGGTAGGCCCAAGATCCAAGGCACCCTCTGCCAACCACCCCCCCGGCCCCCCAGCAACGTAGAATATTGCACAAGTATTCTCATGTATCGCACCCTCCAGATCCTCTCTGCTAGCAGGACCGATCACATTGGGATACCCCACATCCACAATCTTCACCCCCAACTGCAGAAGCGCCCAGTCATAGGGGCTCCTATGGGCCCTGAACATGATTACCTCTGAGGAGCGAATATCCTCATCTGAGAGATACGCAACGTTTTTCTTATATTTTCTGGCAAGGGCAGCCCCGCCTGAGATATATAGGGCGGCAGCCCCGCAGGTAGCAATATACGCAGCCTCATTTTTAGTCAATTTGGCGATTCTTTCATGTGCCTTTAGCTGGAGTTCTGGGATTTTGACAAAGCAGCGGGAGGCTTCAGCAATGTCGGAGAGCGTTTGCTCACTCATGCGCGAACCTCCGAATACGGTATAGGTCCCCGCAGCGTTGATTATCCGCTGTACACCCAGCCTCTCATATATGGATTCACCCTTTTTCATCCCCTTTGCTCCTCTATATCCCTTGAGCGGTTATGCATTGCCTAACCTTTTTGCCATTGTACCAGCTGGGGGAA
>CAYMRN010000274.1:0-3063 GCA_964392855.1 uncultured Sphaerochaeta sp. | reverse complement strand
CCCTGGCAGAGAAGTACAAAGGCAAAGAGTTTCCCCACATCAGGATGATGGACCCTCCCCTTACACCACAAGAGTGCGGAGCACTCAACCTTGTCCTCTGTACCCACGGCCATACCGACCACATGGATCCACAGACCTTGGCCCTCCTCTATGCAAAGGAGGGAGGCCCCCTTTGCATAGGGCCCCGATATGAGGCGCAGAAGATGCTGGATATCGGCTTGCCGGCACCCATGATAGTGGGGATGGATGCTGGGGAGGTGTTCGCACTAGAGGAGAGAGGCGAACCAATCTGCACGATAACAGCTATCCCTGCTGCCCATGAAGCGATAACCCTTGACAAGTGGGGCAACACCAAGGCCTTGGGATATCTTATCGAGCTTGCCGGCATGAGAATCTACCACAGCGGGGCTTCGATCCTGTATGAAGGGCTGCTGGAGAGCTTACAGCGGCTGGCACCAGATATTGCACTGCTACCGGTAAACGGAAGGAAGGAGCATCTGTCCGCCAAAGGGGTATTGGGAAACTTCTCCAGCGATGAAGCCAGCAACCTGGCAAAAGAGGCAGGGGTATCCTTTCTCATTCCCCATCATTTCGGGATGTTTGATTTCAATACTGTTGCCGAGGAATCAATAGAAACTAGCCTGAAAGACCATGGGTGGGTACTTGGCAGTGATGCACTGATCCCAAGCCTTGGGGAAGTGTATACATTCCAACAGGCTTAAACCCAACAGGAGACTCTGTCTTGCCCTAGAGAAAGGTTGTAGAACTATGGAAAAGAACATGAACTTACATGCACTACAGAACGTGTCGCTCTGTGCCTACGGTCCTGGCATGACCACCACAGAGGTCCTTGCCATTGCACAAAGTGCACACAAGCTGAACGCATCGACACTCTTCCTGCAAGAACTCGATGCTCACAGGTTGCACAAGGAAAACCACCCCATGTCCCCTATCGGACTTATGGCATCCCTGCCTTTCGCCGGGGTTGCCCTCGAAGATACAATACGCCTGCTCAAGCGAGCAGAAGCCTTGGGTTGCAAGGCTTTTGCCTTTGGCCTTCCGATAGGTATTATCAAAGATGATGGATTTGCCAAACTGGAGGAGATGATCAGGCTGTTGAGGGAAAGTACCGACAAGGTCGAATTGTACCCGACACTCGGCACCAGCCATATTTCAGAGGAACAGGTTCTCAAAGCAGTCAAACTCTGCCTCGATGAAGGGTGTAGGGCCGTCTGTCTGGGGACAGGGACCTCCTTGGACAGTGTGCAAGAGGAAACCCTTGAAGCACTGCTTGCAAAAGGGGTGAGCCTGTCATCCCTTGAGATTGGGGTAAGTGACAGGCACCTCCTTGATCCAAAAGCAGAAAAGGCATGGCTGCTTACAGGAACCGTCCCCCTACGCATATGCAGCTCGACCCTGACGCTGCAGGATTTCCCTCTCCAGTTTACTGCCCTCACCCAAAAGGAGCCTTCCCATGATGCATAAGCTTGCCATCGCAAAACTACTTGACCACACACTGCTTGGGCCCCAAGCAACCAAAGAGGATATTATTGCCACATGCAACGAGGCATTGGAGTGGGACTTTGCAACGGTTGCGATCCAACCCATCAATATCGCTTTTGCCCACACCCTCCTACAAGGAAGCAATACGGGCATCACCGCTGCAATAGCATACCCCCATGGCAGCTGGACTATCGGGCAGAAGTGCAAGGAGATCGAACACTGCCTGGCCATGGGTGCAACGGATTGTGACTATGTCCTGGATATCGGCTCGATCAGGGAAAAGAACTATGCCGCAATACGCAAAGAGGCAAAAGAGTGCAGAAAAGCCACAGGATCGGCGGTGTTGAAGATAATACTTGAGGTGAGCCTGCTCACTGATGAGCAAATAACCACCGCATGCACCATCTGTGCAGAAGAGGGATGCGACTTTGTGAAGACCTCAACAGGCTACCTAGGCTCCCCAACCATTGAACAGGTAGAGCTCATGTGCAAGACGGTGCAAGGAAGCCAGACAAAGGTAAAGGCAGCAGGAGGCTTCTCAACAACACAAAGGGTATTGGCAGCCTTGGATTTTGGCGTCAGAAGAATTGGAACCAGCTCTTCGATCAAACTTATGCGCCAGTTTGATGAATTGGGCTATTGAAGGATTACCCCGTGATGGCAGACAGCAAGGTTTTCGAGTTGTGGCAATGCTATGTCCAAAGCAGCAAAGAGTGCGATATCTCCACGTTGCCACAAGTCATTGGTGATTCCTGGCGTCGCTCCAAAGCGTCAAAGGCAGACCCGTTCCTTGTTGAGATGATTCGGGTCTCAGACGAGGAGCTGAACCTGAGAAGGCGCAAAGTAAAGACTCTTATCAGCTCCGCACTTCCCTATCTGCATAAGCTCTTCACGCTACTGAAAAACGACAATGTCGTCATTACCCTGGTTGACAGTGATGCTGTGGTGCTCGAAGTCCTGGCAAATCCAGTCACCTACCCGGAGATCAGCTATCCGTATGAAGGGACTGTCCATAGCGAAAGCCTCGTAGGGACCAATGCAATAGGGCTCACGCTCAAGGCCGATACTCCTGTACGGGTTTTTGGCAGTGAGCATTGGAGGAAATCCAACCATGTCTGGACATGCTTTGCTTCTCCCCTACACCTAGGGAACACTACAGTAGGGTGCATCAACGTCGCATGCCCCATCCATGCAGCAGATGAACATGTCCCTTTCTTTGAGATGATACTCTCAACCGCCAATGCCATAGAGAGGGAGCTGATGCTCAAAAGGACCATCAGTGACCAAGAAGTAGTGATTCAGCAACAAAAGACCCTTCTTGAGTTTGTCGATACCGGCCTCATAGCCATAGACAAAGAGGGCTGGATCAGGCAGGTCAACCAGCAAGCCCTGGACATATTCAAGGTCACCGGGGTTTGGGAAGGGAGAAATATTGCCGAGCTCATCAAATCAGACATAGATTTTGTCTCCCTAAAAGACAAGAGCCGGATGCTCGAAGAGCAGGACATTGCAGTTAAGGTAGGCTCCAAGTATCTGCACATCACCTGCTCGACCTTTACC
>CAYMRN010000273.1:0-3078 GCA_964392855.1 uncultured Sphaerochaeta sp. | reverse complement strand
CCCAGAAGGCCGTCGTACTGACAGCCCGGCGAAGCCCCAGGGATCCTATGCCGCTCGAACACCCTCTCCCCCCCCAATGATGCCTGATATGGATATGGGCGGACCTGAGCAGTTCGATGACGACCAGATACCGTTCTAATTATCCTGCACATAGCAGGACCTAGTTTTTAAGGAGAAAAAATTCATGCGCGATGACGATAAAGATTTCAAGGATTCCGATGGCAGAGGCGGTAGAGACAGACGCTCAAGTGGCGGCGGTGGTCGCAGACCAAACTTCCGCAAGAAAGTCTGTAAGTTTTGTACCCAGAATCTCATTGCTGATTACAAGAACCCTGAGATGCTTCGCAGATATGTGACCGAAAGGGGCAAGATCCTTCCTGCCCGCATAACCGGTTGCTGTGCAAAGCACCAGAGAAGCGTTACAAACGAGATCAAGAAGGCACGTGTTCTGGCATACCTTCCTTTTGAGAAGAAGTAAGCTTTGTTGGACGTTATGAATCTGAGTGAAAAACAGTTGATGGGCAAGGCGGCCATGGTGACAGGGGTGAGTTTCGTACTCTCCCGGTTCATGCTCGGCAATTTCCTGTTCACTATTCCGCTCATGGTTCTGGCGCCAAAATTTTCCGATCGCAGACATGCTTTGGTCCCCGTGGCAGCCGTAGCGTTGCTTACGATGATCGTCTCCCTGTTCCAGGCGCGTGGAGCGCTTGCAGATCCTGCAGGAAGATTGCTGTTGGGCATCGGGTTGTTCATTCCTTTTGTATTGTTGGTCGCTAGCGCTGTTTGGATTTATCTGGACGACCAACGGACAATGGTACGCTATCTTGCATCCGCCTCCTTTGGTGTGGTTGCCTCGATAGGGTTGGTTATCTGGCTTTCCAGTGGTTCTGAGACAGTTGCAAAGGTCGATGCTATCATGCTCGAATCCTTTACTGCCCTGTTCTCTCTGGTGGATGGCTCTTCCGGTACTCTCTCAACAGGAGAGTTGGAAAAGGTATATCACCTCTCTGTGATGGTCGCTGGATCTGTCCTGGTTCCCTTTTGTATGGGACTGGTAGGACTGGCATCCTTCTTGGCTATGAGCTATCTAGGACGAAACGATGAGAACTTTTCAAAACGTGTGACCTATTGGTCCATTCCGTATGATACCCTCTGGGTGTTTCTCGGATCGTGGACGGTGGTCCTGTTCCTGATGGTTTTCAAGCTTCCCTTCCTGGGACGTGCCCTTGCACTGAATGTTGCCTTGGGCTCCTCTGTGCTCTATGCTGTGCAAGGCATGGCCATCGTGATGCACTTTGTGCGTCGCAAAGGTCTGCCCATCAGTGGTGGCCGCCTGATGATAAGCTTGTTCCTGATAGCTTTCCTGGTACCTGGTTTGAACATGTTGGTTGTCTTCCTGTTGCCCCTTCTGGGGGTCTTGGAGACTTGGATAGTATTTAGAAAAGACGAGTAAGGAGTTTTCATATGAAAATCATTCTCAATCAGGATGTCGTCAACCTCGGAGAAGAGGGAGATGTAGTAATTGTAAAGGATGGGTATGCCCGTAACTACCTGTTGCCCACCGGCGCTGCTGTTATGTTCAACAGGACAAACCAAGCCTTGTTTGAATCCCGCCAAGCGGCCATTGAGAAACGCAAGAATGAAAAGCGTTCCCTGGCCTCAGACCTGAAGTCCAAACTGGACGAGACGACCATCACACTGGTCCTTTCTGCCGGTGAAAGTGGTAAGCTCTTTGGTTCGGTCACCTCGGCAATGGTCCAGGAAGAACTGGCTAAGCTGGGTTTCATCGTGGAACGCAAACGCATCGAAGTCTCTTCTCACACCATCAAGATGATTGGCAACTACACTGTCCGCATCCGCCTGTATGAGGAGGAGAGTGCTGAGATCACGTTGGTTGTCGAGAGCGAGAGTCAGGTGAAGGCACGCGAAGCTGCCGCTGCCAAGGCTGCTGCTGAGGAAGCCAAGGTCGCTGCCAAGGCTGCCGCTGAAGAGGCTAGGGCTGCTGCCGAAGAGGCCAAGGCCGCTGCTACTGCTGAAGAGGCTGCTGCTGCCAAGGCTGCTGCTGCCAAGGCAGTGAAAGAAGCAGAAGAGGCTGCTGCAGAGGCAATAGAAGCGTCCAAGGAAGCTGAAGAAGCTGCTGAGGAAGCCGAAGATGTTGCCAAGGAAGTTGAAGCTGCTACAATAGCAGAAGAAGCTACTGAAGACAAAGAGTAATAGCATGGCGTCAAATAGCATACTTGGGCGTGTTCCCCCTCAAAATGAAGAGGCCGAACGCGCTGTATTGGGTGCAATCCTGCTCAATGACAAGGTCCTTATGGAAGTGACCGACTTTTTGGGCAAGGATGATTTCTATAGGGTTGCACACCAGCAGCTATTTGGTGCCATTGTTGCATTTCGTCAGGAGAGTTCCGAAACCCTTGACCTGATCACCTTGAGTGCATATCTCAAGGCCCATGATCTTGTCGACAAGTGTGGAGGGCTCTCCTACATTTCCACCCTCACCAGTGATGTTCCCACCACCACCAACGCCGCGTATTATGCCAAGATACTCAAGGCCCTTGCCCAGAGACGCAAGTTGTTGCTCTTCTCCTCAAAGTTGAAGGACAACGCCTACGATGAGTCGCAAGATATCCAGAAGGTGATCGATGAAGGGGAGCAAGCGCTCTCAAAGCTCAACAATGAGACTGCAGGAAGCGATAACTACTACAGTATCAAGGACCTGATAAACTCGACCATAAGCGATATTGAAGAGAGGAGCACCACTGGGATAAAGAATGGGTTTGACACCTGCTTTTCATCTCTGGACTCGATAACCGGAGGGTTCAAGAAACAGGAACTCATCATCGTAGGGGCACGCCCTTCCATCGGAAAGACCGCCTTTGCCCTCTCCATAGCCCTGAACATGATAGTCAAGAAAAAGTACCGGGTGGGGTTTTTTTCTCTGGAGATGAGCGCATCCTCCTTGACCGAGCGACTGTTGACCGGGCATAGTCGGGTAGACTTCTCCCATATCCGCAAGGCAACGCTCAAGCATAGCGAGATGAACGCCATTATCGATGCGTCTGGGTCTCTCTATGA
>CAYMRN010000272.1:0-3125 GCA_964392855.1 uncultured Sphaerochaeta sp. | reverse complement strand
GAAAGAGCCGCGCCATGGAAGCCTTGGAGCGGGTAGGACTCTCCGATAGGATGCACCACAGGCCCAATGAACTTTCAGGTGGACAGAAACAGCGGGTGGCCATCGCCCGTGCCTTGGTCAACAACCCGACCATTCTGCTTGCTGATGAGCCGACAGGGGCACTAGACTCCAAGACAGGAAACCAGATCATGGAGCTTTTTGAAGAGCTGAGCAGTGAGGGAAGGACGGTAATCCTTGTTACCCATGACCGTGAGTTGGGGATGCGCTCCTTGCGCCAGATCCGCCTTCGCGACGGAAAGCTGGAGGAGTGATATGGTTTTTGAGAATATCAAGTTAGCCTTTAGTGCCATGAGGGGAAGCAAGATGCGAACCCTGCTCTCCTTATTGGGCATCATCATCGGCGTAGGGTCGGTAGTGGCCATCCTTACCATAGGGGACAGTGCCTCAAAAAGCATAACCGACAGCATCTCTGTCGGAGGCCTGGACATGGTCACCATCTATCCTGCAATCGGGCAGAGGACGACCGGGATCTTCACTGAGGAGTTCGGCGACACCCTGATGCGTGATGTCGAAGGCATCGAGAGGGTGCTTCCCCAAAACTCGAGCAATGCGACGATACGTAACAATAAGCAGAGCATGAATGCAACTGTCACCGGAGTCCTCTCAAGCTATGCAGAGGCCCTCAACTTGGAGTATTCCGACGGGGAGTTCTTCTCAACCATTGACAACATCAACCGCCGTCAGGTGGCGGTGTTGGGCTCCTCCATTGCAGAAGAGCTCTTCCCGGAAGGGCAAGCCTTGGGAGGGTATGTCAGCATTTTCCGCAACCAGGCAAAAAGTTATCTGGTTGTCGGGGTCCTTGAGCCGAAAGATGCGACCTTCAACATCTCCTACGACAAAAGTATCTTCATTCCCTACAACACCTATGAGCAGCGATTTAGAAAAAGTTCCAGCGTCGGCTCCTATGTGGTGAAGATAGCTGAGGGCTATGATACCATTGAGGTATCGGACTTGATCACCGAAGACTTGGACAACCTGGTAGGAACAGACGGGTACTCCCTGTTCAGCCCTGCGAGCCTCGCTGAGATGGCTACAGAGATTACCAGCACCTTCAGTGCTTTCCTCGCTGCCATCGCAGCCATTAGCCTGCTAGTCGGTGGTATCGGCATCATGAACATCATGCTGGTATCGGTAGCAGAGCGGACCAAGGAGATCGGCATCCGAAAAGCCCTGGGGGCTTCACCTAACGTCATACGGGGGCAGTTCATCTCTGAAGCGATTACCCTTACCGTCCTTGGTGGTGTTTTGGGCATTATTCTAGGCTCTGCGCTTAGCTACGCCATCACCAACCTTATGGACTGGTCGTTGCATTTATCGTACACCTCGTTCATACTTGCCATGGGTTTCTCGATGTTTGTCGGGGTGTTCTTCGGCTGGTATCCGGCCATGAAGGCATCAAAGCTGGACCCCATTGAGGCCTTGAACTACGAATAGACGTTTCGGGGGAGTACATTGGAAAGAAAAAAGAAGCGATGGATGATAGTTGACGGAAGGGAACCTGCCTTTGTCATAACTAGCCTGATCGTCGCCTTTCTGATCCTAATCGGTCTGGTGATATTCCTTGCCACTGCCCTTACAGAACGGGAAGAGCTGAGAATGCAGTCGGAAGCAGAAAGAGCCTTCAACTCAGTATTCCTTGCCCTGCAGGACAACACTACCAAGGCATTGAAGACCATGCAGGAACAGGGTGTAAGCGGAGTCGGGGTATACAGCTCGATGGGTAGGAAGGTCCTGAGCCTGGGCAATGTGCCGATGACCATCCCCTTGGCGAAATTTAACAATAAGGGCAGCAAGCAAGATTCCAACATCGGCACTGCCACCTACAACAAGGATACCGGGATGATCGAATATATTCGATTCTCCCGGCTTACCATCCTGCTGGATACCGGTGAGCTCACCCTGACTGAAAGTGGGCTCCTGCCGACACCCATAGATTTCCCTGATGTCCTCTACCTGCATTTTGACGGACAGGCCTACTATCATCGCCTGATGCTCATCATGTTCATCAGCGCCGTATCGGTGTTTATCCTCATAGGCCTTTTCTTGCTGGTGCTCAATATCTACCAGAGCAACCGTCGCTATCGTGATACCATCGCCAAGCAGGAGAGCCTGGTGCATCTGGGACAGGCTGCAAGGACCCTTACCCACGAGATAAAGAATCCTCTCAGCGCCATAACCATCCAGCTTGCCCTGTTGGGAAAGACCCTGCCAAAGGAGAACCTCGAGGATCTGCACCTTATGGCCCAGGAGGTAGACAGACTGACACAACTGACTAACAAGGTCAGTGATTTCTTGCGAAACCCTCTGGGGATGCCGGAGGTGGTGGACCTCAATGAACTTTTAAACTCACTTATCAAACGGTTTGACAAGCGCATTCGCTTTAGGTCGGAGACCTCTGCACAGATACTTATCGATAGGGACCGAGCACGTTCAGTATTTGAAAACCTCTTGAAAAATGCAGTTGAAAGCTGTTCGGGCGATCCTGAGGTTGAGGTTGTCATCAAAAGCGGAAAGCGTGGGCTGATCCACATCTTCATCATGGATAGGGGGGATGGCATCAGTGGCAAGGACGAGAAGAAAATCTTCGACCCGTTCTTTACTACCAAGATCCATGGCTCGGGCATAGGGCTCTCAATCTCACGCCAGTTCGTAAGGGCGCGTGGGGGCAACGTGCGCCTCTATTCCCGTGATGGGGGAGGAACGGTTGCTGAAGTGGTGCTTCCCCGTTCCATACATACAACCAAACTGCTTGAATCGGAGGGACAATGAAAATACTGATAGTTGACGACGAACCGAATATACGCGAACTCATGCACCGCTATCTCCAACTGGAAAAAATAGACAGCGACTGTGCGGAGAATGGGCTCAGTGCCCAGAGAATGCTCAAGGAAGAGCTCTATGATGCATGCCTCATCGACCTTAAGATGCCGGGCATGGATGGCCTCGCCCTCATAGAGTGGATCCGATCTGAAGGGTTTCGCATGCCCATCATCATGGTCAGCGCCCATGGGGAGATCTCCGATGCAGTCTCTGCCCTCAAGCATGGGGCACAGGACTATATCGTA
>CAYMRN010000271.1:0-3131 GCA_964392855.1 uncultured Sphaerochaeta sp. | reverse complement strand
CTACCACCTTGCAAACATCCCGGGAGCCCTTATAGCGGGCTTGGGCACCATCCTTCCTCCCATGATTATCCTCACTTTGGTGAGCCTTGGCTATGAGGCCGTGAAGTCGAACCCATGGATTGCAGCAGCATTCCATGGGATGCGCCCAGTTGTCGCAGCTATCGTCTTGCAAGTCACTTGGGCACTGCTCAAGCCTGTGTTGGGAAAAAAGAAAATTGCGCCCATCATCATGCTGGTCTTGGCTTTTATTGCCCTCTATTTCTTTAAGGTCAATATCATGCTGGTCATGGCCATCTGTGTGGCCGTAGCCGTTATCTTGAGCCTTGTCGAGATACAAAAGGCAGGACGCGGATGACTATACTCTTCCAACTCTTCACCAGCTTCTTCCAGATAGGCCTGTTCAGTATCGGGGGAGGCTACGCGGCGATGCCGCTTATCCAGGCCCAGACTATTGATATCCGTGGATGGCTTACCCTTGCTGAGTTTGCAGACCTGGTCACCATAGCAGAGATGACTCCCGGACCCATTGCAATCAACAGCGCAACGTTTGTAGGTATGAAAGTAGCAGGTCTTAGCGGAGTCGTTGCAGCAACCTTGGGTAATGTGCTTCCCTCCTGCATCATCATGATCATCTTAGCCAAGCTCTACGAAAAGTATAGCAAACAGACTCTCATGAAAAAAATTCTGGAAAATGTACGCCCTGTAGTAGTCGCTGCAATCTTCACCGCAGGGCTCTCCCTTCTCCAGCTGGCTATAGGTTCTGTAGATACTCTGGACATCTTCGCGATCATCGTCTTTGTGCTTGCATTCTTAGCCCTGAACAGCAAACGGATTAAGATCGGACCCATCATCCTCTTGATAGTGGGAGCCTTGGCAGGCATCGGATATGCCCTGGCCTTTGGTTTTGTCTAGACTATTCCCCTTTTTTCCCTTTTCCCCTATCAAGAAACCTCAATTGCTTGTATCATTTGTCATGTATTCCATATTTAGTACAGGACTTTTTTATTTGCTATTAAGGGGTAGTAGGCATGATACGAATCACTAACAGGGTCTTTACGGACCTCGCTATCTGGATGATGGGTTTTGGGATCCTTGTCGGTATTGTCTTCCCTTTCTTTATGCTTATTCTGGGAATGGACCCCACCATGGCGATGTCCTGGTGGTTTTTTGCCGTTTGCATGTTTGCAGGCCTGTTTGTAGGTGCGGTAAATATCCTATTGGCCCAGCGTATTGTAGGGGCTCGTCTGAACTTGCTTGCCAAGCATATGAAGGACATTGAGAATCACCTCAAGGCCATAACAGGAAAAGCAGAGAGCATGGACTGTACCCCTGAGAACTGTCATATCCCTGTTGATTCCAAGGATGCCATCGGCGACAGTAGCCGTGCCTTCAACAACCTTGTCGACACCCTCGCCAAATCGATTCAGATCGAGATGGACATCAGGACCTATACGCAACTGCTTACCACCCATTTGGAAACGGACCAACTCTGTCGTAGTGCCCTGGTAAGCCTGATGGAACTGGTCGGTTGCCCCTCTGGGGCCATCCTCATAGAAGAGGGAGGGGAGCTTCGTGTCTACCATACGGTAGGGCTTACCAAATCAAGCTCGCTGAGTTCCAATCCTCTTATCCTTGACTCAATGCAGACGCTCAATCGCAACATTATCAATATTCCCTCTGATGTTATGATCGAGGGCGTGATGACATCCTTCCGTCCCAACCAGATCATTGTGGAGCCCATTGTCTACAAGCAAATTCCCTTAGGTGTTGTGGTGCTTGCTTCCGATCTGCCTTTTTCCTCTGAGGTACTGGATAATCTGGACCTCTTCGGGATCAGCTTGGCCCTTGCCCTCCATAATGCCATGACCCACGACCAGGTGCAGAAGCTGGCAGCTATCGACCCGTTGACCAATGTCTATAACCGTCGGTTCGGGCTTTCCCGCCTCCATGAGGAGTTTGTCAGGGCCGTCAAGCAGAATATAGCCTTGGCAGTGCTGATGATCGACATCGATCACTTCAAGCAGGTGAACGATGTCTATGGGCATACTGTCGGCGACAGGGTGCTGCGCACCATTGCAACCACTACCCGCAGCCAACTGCGTGAAGGGGATATCCTCATCCGCCTGGGAGGGGACGAGTTCATGGTTGTCCTCTTGGGTGCATCAAACGCAGACGCTTTGGAAGTGGGGGAGGCAATACGGCGTCAGATCGACGAGAGGCATATCAAGTACGGCGAACAGCTGATCCATGTGACGCTCAGCATTGGAGGTGCATCGTTCCCTGAAGTTGATGTGGAGTATGAAAAGGACCTGATTGAGGCCGCAGACCAAGCCCTGTATAGGGTCAAGGAGTCTGGAAGGAACAAGGTGTCCATCTGATAAGAGGGAAAACCTCAGATTGTGCCTTGATTCCCTTCTTGTCCTGCCTGTATCGGCATGGTAGGGTTCTCGTATAAGGAGAGCATCAGATATGTATATCCAATGTACCCAAAAACTACTTGCAAAACTTGAGCAGCCATATGGGGTGCTGCCCAATCCTCCAGAACCATTTTTCTGCTGGCATGCTAGTTATTTTGAAGATGATTCTGGTCATTTGTATGTGGTGATGATGAATGACTACACCGGCGATGAGGTTTTCTTCGAGCTGCAGTCGTTCAAGGATTTTTCCAAGACCATGTTGGAAGAGATGCGCTTGGACATGGAAGATGCCGGGGCTTCTGCAAAGGAGATCTCCGCGTATTTTAAAACAGCAGGCCCTGTTATGTTCGGTCCGACCAGTGACAGCTCAGCGGTGGGACGGTTGAGTGGGTTTACCCGTAGGATGAGGAGCTTCGTGGAGAAGATGCAGAAACTTATGGATATGCTTGGGGATCCTCAGCAACGTGAGGTATTGACCTCAGCCCTAGATCAAAGTCTGGCAATCATTGCCGAAGAGCAGAAACATCTCATAGCGGAATCAAGACCAATAGATCTGGAAAACGAAATTACTCCCATGGTAGCCCTCGATGTTGAGTTGGTCCTCACAGGGAAAAAAAGGGTGAAGCGAAGTTTCCTCGTACCACTACATATCCCCTTTGGAACACTCCATACAATTTTGCAGATAGGATTCGGTTGGTATGACAGCCACCTCCA
>CAYMRN010000270.1:0-3132 GCA_964392855.1 uncultured Sphaerochaeta sp. | reverse complement strand
GAGACTGAGGAAGGGGCTCGCCTTCTCCACCAAGAGAGGCAGTGGGAATCACCATTGGCAGAGAAGGCGATAGACTCTACCAACAGTACTGCGACACGCACCCTCTGCCGAGACTCCTACAAGGATACCAATAGTGCAGAGGACTGGTATGTCTGTGATACCAAAGAAGCCAGCTTTGGCATGGAGAACTCAAGCAAGCGGTACGAGCAGTAAAGATGCGCTTTTCTCATGGATCAGGAAATCTACCCGAGTCTGTCTTGAACAAAACCTGAATAGAACTGCCCTTTGCCTGCATGAAGAGGCCGATATAGACGTACAAAGAGGAGGCTTGCGCCTCCCCTACACAAACAGTGCCCTGTCTCTTAGAGATGGGGTTTGATAAAACTCTCAAGGACTGAAAGCGATGCGGCTCCTATGCGTTGGTCAACAACCTCGCCATTCTTGAAGATCATTAGGGTGGGGATGCTGTTGACGCTAAACTTGCTGGCAACAGAGACGACCTCATCCACATTGACCTTGGCCACCACTAGTTTTCCGGCATATTTTTCAGCCAGCTGAGTTACAGCAGGGCCAATCATCTTGCAGGGACCACACCAAGGTGCCCAGAAATCCACTAAGACCGGCTTGTCCGCTTGCAGAATCTCTTTTTCAAAGTTGTCAGAAGTAATAATTATTTCACTCATACACATAGCTCCTTCTCTAGATTGTCATAATAACGGTAAACGGGGGAAAAAGATAGAGGAATCCAGCTAGAGGCTAACATGTTGTCGATACTAAGGTTCGTTGGCTGAACCCCTTCGTCTCGATTGACTACGATCATGCAATGGTTGGAGCGAGAATACAGGGGGACAAAACCCATGTTCAGCAAGAGTATTGCATAATGGTCCCTTTTCATTTGTAGGATAGGAAAAATCTGTCTATACTAAAGGGTATGCAAGCACTATTAGCATCAGAATATGTAAAAGCTCTACTGGTAATTGTCGGCGGTTCGTTCGTACTGTTTTTTGTCAATATCTTTCTCAAGCAACGGATAAAAACTATGGAGGAGAAAAATCGGGAAGGGATAAAGACTCCTCCCCTGATCTTTCTCAGATTCTTTCAGCGCATAGCGGTACCCTTGGCATTTTTGGCCTTGCTTACCATTGCCATCAAGATTGTCTCATTCAATGAGCAAATCCAGGATATCGTCAAGATCGTATTTTCCATCATCATGACAGTCATCATCGTCCGTTCCCTCAACAAGACTGTCGAGTTGGCATTCTTGCGTTACTTTGAACATGATTGGGCTGATAGCAGACAGGAGAAGAACCTCAAGCCCCTTCTGGCCCTGGTCAAGTTCATCCTTTGGACAGTGGGAGTCATCTTCCTCCTGGGCAACCTCGGCCTTGATGTCTCCACCGCCCTTGCAGGTCTTGGTGTTGGTGGTATTGCCGTTGCCATTGCTGCCCAAGGTATTCTTGGCGACCTGTTCAGCTACCTCGTCATCTTCTTCGACAAGCCCTTTGAGTTGGGAGATTTCATCATCTTTGGGGATAAGTCAGGGGTGGTTGAACGGATCGGGATCAAATCAATACGTATCAGGGTGCTATCTGGTGAGCTGCTGATCATTTCCAACTCTGACCTAAACTCTTCCAGGGTCCACAACTACAAGAAGATGATACGGCGCAGGGTGCTGTTCAATGTCGGGATCGCCTATGAAACACCTGCAGACAAGGTGGAGAAAATGCCCTCTATCATCAAGGATGTCATCGGGGGGGTAGAGACTATCGAGGGTGTCATCTGTGACCGTTCACACCTGAATGCCTTTGGCGCGTATGCACTCAATTTCGAGACGATCTACTACGTACCCACCAATGACTACACCATCTTCATGGATACCCAGCAGGAGATCTACTTCAAGCTCTTCAGAGTCCTTAAGGAGGAAGGGATCCAGATAGCCTATCCTACCCAGCTGGTCTATACGAAGGAAGGGGCGACTGATGGCGCAGCAGAGAAAGGTAGTACCAGTCAGGTCCTGCAATAGTGCAGACAGTCTACAGGTACGGGACGACAGCTATGCGCAACAAGAGGAAAAAGATAGCCTGGACCACTACGATCAACGAAGGGAACAGGCTTTTGTTTTTCAAATCGAAATGGACATACACCCTGGAAAAAACAAGCGATATGCAAAACCAGGCAATATAGTTCTGTAGTGGAATACTTGATCCTTCCCACGTCCAATAATCGAGGGCGATGGCCACCGGCTCCATAATCCAATCAAATGTGACTGTGACCAAGGCAGTTCCAAATGCAATTTCCCACTTGCTTTTGACAACCTTGCTCACCAGGGCAATCGAGCCCATGATGATCAACGTCCAGTTTATGCCAATGAGAAGCGGCACCCCCATCACACCAAAACCTAAGGTCGGGCCATAGTTGTATGCACCAAATATCATGCCAGTGGCCACACCGACAATCTCCAAGACAAGCGTAACAAGGAAAGTACCCAATGCCCACATCAGCAACGAGGTGTTCTTTGCCTTGAATTCAGGGAGGAAACCAATTACCGCTGTAAGAAAGATTGTCCAAGGGGTGAGGACAAGCATCAGGGGAAACGTGCCATCCAAAAAATGGAACAGAACCCCTGCAAGATAGAAAAGAGGCAACCCAATGGCGACCCAACGACCAGTATTTCTCATTTCCCACATCCCTGGGCTATTCCCAGAAGGTGAGCAATTCCCTTGCGAATAATCCGGGTTTTGGTTGGCTTGATCTGCTTTGTAAAAACGATACAAGGGTTCTTCTGGATTACCCTTGCGGTCCAACAATACATATCCGCAGCTGTCATGATCGGGATCCTATACCGTCTGGGAATATGATGATACCCTTTTGCAGCCTCGGACTGCCATGATCGATATAGTTCCAATTCTTTGCGCACAAAACGTTTGAACTCTTCGGGATCAGCGTGGACACTGGTGGAGTCCAAACCTTTCAGAGTGGTTCCAGTCAGTGGCAAATACCGCCTTTTCAGCCCATTGTCCTCTTCTATATCCCGGATGAAATTAATGTACTGCATTGCCCGCCCCAACATGGCAGCTGCGGGGTAACTTGCTTTGGGCAAGTCCATGATCTTGGCCATGAAGAGCCCAATGA
>CAYMRN010000269.1:0-3135 GCA_964392855.1 uncultured Sphaerochaeta sp. | reverse complement strand
CTGGCGGGTATGAACCCTCCACTTCCGATTGCTACTATCACATCCGGGTCAAAGCCAGTGGCTATAAGCTGTTCGCTCAGATCCTTTACCAGCTTGTGAACCGAATTGTAACTTACGTAGAACTTCTTACTCTCCATTTCTGTGCGCTCCTTGGCGTTTAGGCTTGTGGATACATCTCTGCTATATAAGGAAGGGTCCTATACTGTTCATTATAATCGAGGCCGTACCCTACGACCCAGACATCAGGGATGGTGAATCCCAGATAATCTATGGTTATGGGCACGCAGTGCCTCTCGGGCTTGTCCAGGAGGACTGCAGTCTTTACTGAGGCGGGGTTACGTGTCTTGAAACTGCGAATCAGGTAGTCGAGGGTGTTGCCGCTGTCCAGGATGTCCTCAATGATGAGCACATGGCGGTTGTTCATATTCTCGCGGGTATCCATCAGGAGGCGGACGTTGCCACTCTGGTCCCCTTGGTAGGAAGGGAGAGCTATGAAGTCTACCACGTGGTTGACTGAAAGCTTGCGGGCAAGGTCTGCTATAAAGATAAATGATCCTTTCAGGACTCCGACGAGCAGGAGCGTCCCCTCCTTGTCAGCGTAATCCAGACTGATTTTCCTTGCAAGTTCGTCGACTCTGCGGTCGATCGTATCTGCATCGATAAGAACACGTGATAGATCCTCTGTCAAAGCAGGGATCGCGAGGGAATCATGCATTGGGCCTCCTCAACGAAACAGGTCTTCCGGTTTGTACCATGTCTGTATATGGTAAGGAATACTCGAAAAAGAGGGGAGTGTCAATGTTGGACAGGGTTCTGGAAGGGGTGTGCCGAAAGGATTGTTTTATCCCTACTTGACCGGGTGATTGGCAGAAGCTACACTGAGATGTCCATAAGGAGGCCACGATGTATGTTGAAGTGACAGCGGATATTTTAGAGATGAATCCTTTTACTGCCATAGGTAAGGATGGATTTCTAATAACCGCAGGAAGCCCTGAAAATTTCAATACCATGACCGCTTCCTGGGGTTCCCTAGGGGTTTTGTGGGGAAGGAATATCGTTACCCTGTATGTGAAGGCCAGCAGGCATACACACCATTTTCTGGAAGAGTCGGAAGGCTTTACCTGTTCATTCCTGGAGTCAGGAATGAAGGATACCCTAATCTGGTGTGGCCAGCACAGTGGACGCGACAGTGACAAGATCGCCGCCACCGGCCTCATCCCTGAGTATATCTTAGCAGATTCAGGGGCAGAACGCGTAACCTTTAGGCAGGCTTCGTTGGTTTTATCCTGTACGAAGGCCTCTGTCATGCAGATGGAAAAATCCCACCTCGTCCTTCCCGAACTGGAAAAACGCTATGAGGACGGGGATTATCATACCGTATACATCGGTTTCATTGACAAGGTGCTTGCCAACCAATAGGCTTCTTGTCGTACCTATATCACAGCTTCGGGTCCCAAGGGACTTGAAAGGGCGGGACTCTACATCCTGCCAAGGAGCAACAGATGCTTTTTTCAAAGGAACAGGCGCAATGGGCGCTTTCGATGATGGTCCGCTCGCGTCATTTCGAAGAGAGAATTGATACGTTCTTCAAGCACAAGGAGATGCATGGTACCACCCACCTCTCCATTGGTCAGGAGGCCGCCCAAGCAGGCCTCTCCCTCGCATTGGACCAGGGGGACTGGATCGTGCCGACCCACCGCTGTCATGGGCATACCATAGCCCGTGGAACTGACGAACAGAAGATGTTCAGCGAGATGTTCGGATCTTCTGACGGCATCTGCAAGGGCCTGGGAGGCTCCATGCACATGACCGACGTCGAGCACTTCAATGCAGGGTCCTCTGCAGTGGTGGGCAGCGGGGTCAATCTTGCAACCGGCCTTGCCTTCGCACTCAAGCAACAGGGCAGCCAAGGCATAAGCGTAGCCATCTTCGGTGATGGTGCCTCCAGTCGGGGTGCGATTCATGAGTGCATGAACCTCGCCTCTGTCTGGTCCCTGCCCCTGCTGTTTTTCTGTGAAAACAACGGCTATGGCATGAGTGCCTCCAGCGACAGGATGGTCAGCGCCACCTCCATCGCCAAACGATCGGAAGGCTACAACATCGACTACGCTGTAGTCGATGGCAATGATGTGGAGGCTGTCTACAAGGCAGCAAAGATTGCCGTCGATCAGATTCGAAAGAGCTCACGCCCCTACTTCCTGGAAGTGAAGACCTATCGGTTGTGCGGCCACTCCAAAAGTGACAAGTGTGTCTACCGAAGCCGTGAAGAGGAGGCTCTCTGGCTCAAGAAAGATCCCATCACCCTCTTTGCCCATACGATGGTGGAGAGCACCCTTTTCACTGAAGACGATGTCGCTTCGATCATCCTCGATGCCAGGACCCGGGTGGATGAGGCAGCCAAGGCTGCGGTGGCGCTTCGCCACTCAGTACTCACCTTGGAACAGGCCATGGGGTATCTGTTCGCCCCTGAGGAAGAGGAAAAGACGCGTATGCCCAATGGTATGACCACCCGAAGGATAAGCTACAGGGAGGCTATCCGTGAAGCTCTCGATGAGGAGATGACCCGCGACAGTGCGGTCCACCTCATCGGTGAGGACATCGGAGCGTATGGCGGATGTTTCAAGGTAACCGGCTCCCTCTATGAAAAACACCCCCTCCAACTGCATGAGACCCCGGTCAGCGAAGAGGCCTTCACCGGCCTAGCGGTGGGTGCTGCAATGCTTGGGCTCCGGCCTGTGGTGGAGATCATGTACGGAGATTTTTCCACCCTAGCCAGTGACCCTATCATAAACCATGCTGCAAAGGTGCGCTTTATGAGTGCAGGACAGCTCTCCTGCCCTATGGTGTTGCGCTCACCCATCGGGTGCGGAACCGGCCATGGTGCCCAACATACCCAGAGCCTTGAGGCGATGTTCGGCAATGTGCCGGGTCTTATCATTGTCGCACCCTCCTGCCCCGGTGATGCAAAGGCCTTGCTCAAGAGCGCCATCCGCAGCAACAACCCGGTGCTCTATTTTGAGAACAAGCACCTGTATAACAACCTCGGTCCTGTAGGGGACGAGAACTATCTGATGCCACTTGGCAAGGCTGTGGTAAAGAAACGGGGAACGCATGTGACCATCGTCTCCTACAGCC
>CAYMRN010000268.1:0-3135 GCA_964392855.1 uncultured Sphaerochaeta sp. | reverse complement strand
CCCTATGGCTATGGCATCCGCTATAACTATGGGATCTTCCGCCAGCAGATCAAGAACGGGTGGCAGGTCGAACAGCCGGACAACTTGCTCAGGCACGGCAACCCCTGGGAGATCGAACGCCATGATGTGGCGTACACCGTACAGTTTGGGGGAGAGGTCCGCCTCATCCGTGAAAAGGGCAGGGACAACTTCAAGTGGATCGGAGGCGAGCAGGTCATAGGAGTTGCCTACGACATGCCGATCATCGGCTATGGGTGCAAGACAGTAAACACCCTCAGGCTCTGGTCTGCAAAAAGCCCGGATGAATTTGACTTCCACGAGTTCAACGAAGGGGACTATACCGAAGCTGTTCGCTCAAAGATTTCTGCAGAGAACCTCAGCCAGGTACTCTATCCCAACGACACCCTCTATATGGGTAAGGAGCTCCGCCTGAAGCAGCAGTACTTCTTTGTCGCCTGCTCGCTTGCAGACATCGTGAAAACATTCAAACGGGGAAATTACTCATGGTCAGAGTTCGCTGACTTTGCTGCGATCCAACTCAATGACACCCACCCCTCCCTGGCAATACCCGAAATGATGCGCATCCTTATGGATGAGGAAAATCTTTCCTGGGATGAGGCCTGGACCATCACCAACAGTGTAATGGCATACACAAACCATACGCTCATGCCGGAAGCCCTGGAGAAGTGGTCGTTGCCGATGCTGCAGTCAATCCTACCCAGGCATCTGCAGATCATCTATGAGATCAACCACAGGTTTATGCAAAGTGCTGTATCCCACTTCCCTCTGCAACCACAGGTGCTCAGCAAGATCAGCATCGTTGAGGAGTCCAATCCCAAGCAGATACGCATGGCAAACCTCGCCATCATCGGCAGCCACAGCACCAACGGTGTGGCCGCCCTCCACTCAGAGTTGCTCAAGCGGACAATGTTCCCCGAGTTCAACACCATCTACCCTGACAGGTTCAACAACAAGACCAACGGGATAACCCAAAGGCGCTGGTTGCTTGATTCGAACCCAAAGCTGGCCGCCAAGATCACCGAAGCGATCGGCGACGGCTGGATCACAGATTACGCCCAGATAGCCAAGCTTGCCCCCTTTGCAAAGGACAAGAGCTTTGTCGCTGACTTTGCAAAGATCAAGCTGGAGAACAAGATCAGTGCAGCGGAATTCCTCAAGAAGGATTGTGGTCTGGTCATCGATCCCAACAGCCTCTTCGATGTCCAGGTAAAACGTATCCATGAGTACAAGCGACAGCTGCTCAATGCCCTGAACATCATGTTGATCTACAACGACCTCAAGCAGGGTGGAGAGGCTACAAAGGACATGCCCCCCATGACTTTCCTCTTTGGCGGCAAGGCGGCGCCAGGGTATGTAAACGCAAAGCTCATCATCAAGCTGATCAACAACATAGCCAGTGTTGTCAACGCAGACAAGCAGGTTAACAAGCTCCTATCGGTCCATTTCATGCCTAACTACAGGGTGACGATGGCAGAGAGCATCATCCCAGCCACCGACCTTTCCGAGCAGATATCCACTGCAGGGACCGAGGCCTCCGGAACAGGGAACATGAAGTTCATGTGTAACGGGGCCCTGACCATCGGAACCATGGATGGGGCAAATGTGGAGATCGCAGAGGAAGCGGGCAAGGAGAACATGTTCATCTTTGGCCATACGGAAGAGGAGATCACCAAACTGCGAAACTCCTACGACCCCTTTGCGTGGGCGATGGGGGACAAGGAGATCAAGGAAGCGGTCGCACTCCTTTCTACCGGATACTTCAACGTGAACGAACCCAACATCTTCGAGCCTCTTCGCAAAAGTCTCTTTGAGGAAGGGGACAAATACTTCCACTTTGCAGATTTGCGCATGTATGCTGATGCCCATAGGAGTGCCAGATCACTGTACAAGGGCGATCAGGATGAGTGGAACCGCAAGGCTATCATCAACGTCGCCTCCAGCGGGAAGTTCTCCAGTGACCGGACCATCAGCCAGTACGCCACTGAGATCTGGAATCTCAAGAAATGCCCTGTAAAACGGGGTAATGGGATAGAGACCGCATTGCAAGATGCAATGAAAAAATAGGTAAAACAGCTACAACGACAGGCTCCCGAACCGGAGCCTGTCGTCCTATTTGTAGCACAATACGTGAAAAGTGACACAAATCTGTCAGAACAATATCAGTAGCTATCGTCACTGCAATAAGATAGAATAAATATGATAAATATTTGGTATTTATGACGTATTATTAGCAATCAAGAGAAAAATACTGGTATATTCTTAATCATGCAAAACTTCTGGGAACGCGTAATAACCCTTTTGGGGTCGCCTAATGTAGTTGAACTCGCCGCGATGCTTGATGTTAAGAGAAGCACCCTATCCAGCTGGATCCACAACGACCGTCGCCCCCCTATGGACGTTCTGTTGAACCTCACCGCCCAGACAGGGCTGAGCCTGGAGAAACTGGAGTACGGCTGTGATTGGGAACCATCAGAGGATGAAGAGGCGGCGGAGAACCACTCGCCAAAGTTCAAGGCAATCATGCAGATGGTATCAAGCCTCAACAGTGAAGAGCAGGATATCATCTACCGGCTGCTCACCTACATGAAAACGAAGTCCTAGGAGATCATCCGAGAGAAGAGCATCACCACCGAGGGAGAGAGTATCGCCAAGGCAGGTGCTATCAGCATCGCCGGCAAAAAGTTCCCTGTCTTACTCTTTCGTATATCCAGCAACCCCAGACCAATCATCATCAACAGCACCCCGCCGACTGCCGAGAGCTCTGTAATGCCGCCCTCTCCTAGGATAGGGGAGATGACACCTCCTGCCAGGGTAAAGAACCCCTGGTACACAAGGATGACAAAGGCACTTGCCATGACACCCGGGCCATAGACTGCACTGAAGATGATCGCCATACAACCATCCATGACCGACTTCACCAAGAGCAGCTGGTAATCCCCTGTTGTCCCTGCCTGTATGGATCCGACTACAGTCATGGCACCCGAACAAAAGAGCAGGGAAGCATTGAGAAAGCCCAGGGCAAAGTTCTTGGCAGCCTGCTCGGAGCCTTGTTTTTTTCCCAGCTTCGATTCGATCCAGGTCCCCAATGAGAGCACCCCGTCCTCTATAGAGAGG
>CAYMRN010000267.1:0-3135 GCA_964392855.1 uncultured Sphaerochaeta sp. | reverse complement strand
CCATGATTTTTTTATATTACTATGTAGGAAAGGTAATGTCGAGTTATGGCTAGAGACAACTACGATGATATGATGGGCAGGCCCGAAAGAAGGTCTTCCAGGGGTGATAGGTATGACAGGCCTTCAAAGGGCTTGATCTGGACCATTGCCCTGGGGATTGCTATCTGTGTCGTCGTGATTATCGTCTGGTACCAATTCTTCCCCAACAATCCCGACCGGGGCGAGAGCAGTGCACTGACTGCTGAGGCCACGGCCAAGAAGGTAGAGGTGGTCGCCGATGCACCTCTGGTGCTTCCGCCCACTGCCTTGAATGTCGATGACAGTGCAACAAACCCAATACCTGCAACGCCGGATAACCAGGCTCGCTCCTTAAGTGATATAAAGCCACGATCGGCAACAAGTCCCAAGACCGTACAGTACGCCAAGCATGTGGTTGCAGATGGTGAGGACCTGAACAGCATTGCCGCCCTCTACAGTCTCAAGACCCAGACCCTCATCAGTGTAAACCAGATACGTAACGTCCAGGCAGTCAAAGAGGGCATATCGCTGGATATCCCTGATCGTGATGGTCAGTTATATACGGTTAGGGAGGGGGACATGCTCTCCACCATCGCTCGCAAGTACAGCCCTAACCTCGGGTGGAAGACCCTACAGGAACTCAACGGCCTCAAGAGTGAGAACATTTCTGTTGGTCAGCGCCTTTTCATACCCGATACTTCCAGCGCATCCCTGATCCAGATGGCAGACGTTGCCCCCATCCAGTTCCAGAGACCTGCTACAGGCTCCATTACGGCCCTGTTTGGCCAGCCCTACAAGAATCCCTCTACCGGGGTAACCGAGTCCCTCACTGGCATCCTCATAACAGGTAGCCCGGGTTCTGCAGTGGTTGCATCAGCTGCGGGAAACGTCGTGAGTGCAGGCTATGAGGTGAAGGGCAGGGGAAGGTTCGTGGAGCTCAGCCACGAAGGTGGCTATCGCACCACGTACAACCATCTTGAGAATGTCGAGGTAAAGATAGGCATGACCCTCTCCAAGGGAGAGATCATAGGCAGTATCGGCACCAGCGGCACAACCTATGAGAAGCCCACGCTCTTCTTCAGCATTGAGCAGTCAGGCATCCCACTCGATCCCTCGCAGTTCTTCTAGGGTGAAAATAGCATCTTCGCTCATCTAGGCCACATATCCCAACCCTTTTCAATGGGAACCTATGGTTTCGCAAACCCTTTTCACCGCTTGCGTTTATTTTTGTCTTGCTTAACCAGTATACTTTTATAATGTACTTACTTTAATATATCAGGCATGGTATGCTTGTTACAAGGTGGTCCCCATATGGATACATATCATGTATGTCCAAAATTTGAAGATGCTTTCGAGCTTTTAGGTAAAAGATGGACTGGATTAATCATAAGAACCTTGCTGAATGGGCAAAATAGATTCTCAGAAATAACCGCCGCCATTCCGAATCTGAGTGCAAGGATGCTTGCCGAACGATTTAAAGAGTTGGAAAACCAAGGGATAGTTGTCCGCACTGTCTACCCTGAGACACCTGTAAGGATAGAGTATGAACTCACCGAAAAGGGGAAAGATCTGGGCAAGGTTATGGACGCTGTTCAACTATGGGCTGAAAAGTGGCTGTAATGCTACTGTCCAGCAGCTTGCCCAGATACTTGACATATACTCAACCTATAGCTATATTAAATATACCTAGTTACTAAAGGTAACTTAACTGGTGAAGTTGGACATAGGGCAGCAATGACCCTGATAGGAGACGATATGCTAAGGAAATTAGACAATAAAAATATGGGAAGGTCGGATTTGGGATGGCTGAAAAGTATTTTCCACTTTTCGTTTGCAAATTACCATAATCCGGACAATATGAGTTTCGGTGCCCTAAGGGTGATCAATGATGATCTGATCAAACCCAATACAGGGTTTGAAATGCACCCCCATAGGGATATGGAGATAGTCTCGTATGTTGTTGATGGTCAGTTGGACCATGGGGATACCATGGGAAATAAGAACACTCTCACAAGAGGCCATGTGCAATTCATGACTGCAGGAACTGGCCTGTATCATAGTGAGCATAATTATGGGGATACAACCTCCAGGTTCTTGCAGATATGGTTGCGCCCAGAGAAAAAAGGACTTACCCCAAACTATGGGGATTACAAATTCGATTGGGATGATCGTAAAAACAGATGGCTGCAAATAGTATCGGGTAGTGATGGCAACGCACCCATAAAGATCAACCAGGATGCTAACATATATGTATTGGAATTGGATTTTGGCAAAGAGATTGATTTTACCGTCGGAGAAGGCAGACAGGCCTATTTGGTGCAAATTGAAGGTAGTTCCAAAATTCATACGTATGATTTGCATGCCAGGGATGCAATGGAAATAGTTGAAGAGGACATTACCATCGTCTCGCATGAACTCTCCCATGTTTTGATCATAGAAATGAGTAAAAACTAACATCCATCTTTTGCATAGTAATGGACCGCTAAGATGTTGTGCTGAAGCAGGATTTGAGGACAATGGGCAGGACATGATCACTGCCCATTGTCCTTCTAGTGTGTTGCCCTAGCATAATGAATACCTGCAGACACAAGGCCTGAAAACGCGAAGCCTGCAAGAGAAGAGGTGTAACTCTTGGCCCAAACCAGAAAGTTCAAACAATGAATATTCCTGATTGAAGGTGTGGACTTTTCGGGGAAAAAAAGCTTTCTCAAGAAGAAATTTCTGTTCTTGCATATATGAGTATGCTATAGCCGGAGGCTGTGAAGTTGTCCCCCCTTAACGTCTATAGTCCGATGAATTATTAGTGTTTCCCATGAAAAAGCATTATTGTTGTTGAGAGTTATGAAAACATTACTCGTATATCTATTAGCCTTTAGCCTTGTATCATTTGAGTTAATAAACTATTGCCCTGCATAGATTTAATCTAATACTAGAACAACTACCTCAAAACATGGTTTTCCCTATGTCCAACCTAAGCGCGTAGCCGTAATGGTTATATAAACAATTCTGATATTTCTCGAATATTTTTCAGATAATACACAATCTTCTCTCTTTTTGACCTGCGTCAAATCCTTTGGCTGGGATAGTGAGTATTGTACAGGTAGATACAAAATATTC
>CAYMRN010000266.1:0-3155 GCA_964392855.1 uncultured Sphaerochaeta sp. | reverse complement strand
GAAGCAGGCTGGCAAGCTGGGTGTAGGTGAGGCACCCGGGATTTCCGCCACCTACGAATATGGTGGAGAAGAGCCCATCGAAAGAGGAGACAATCTCTTCTAATTCAGTTTCAAGGCGTTGTGTGTATTTTTCCCTGTAAGGCAACCAACTCGCCTCCTCTTCTGAGTAGAAGGCGCAGTAGGAGCAACAGGTGGTGCAAAAGGGTATGTGGATATAGAGAGCTAGGGGCTCTGGCAGCTGTGAGGAAAAGCAATGATTGGAATCTAAGGCTTGCACTACTTGTTACCCAGATAGCCTATGCTTTTGAAAGGCCAGAAGCGGAAGCGTACGCTGCCATTGATCTTGTTCTGTAGGACCGGGCCGAAGTACCGCCCGTCCCGGGAGTTGTCACGGTTATCCCCAAGGGGAAGGATCCTTCCCGAGGGAATGTAGGTACCCACCTGGTAGCGCGCACTGTCGCTGCGGTAGGAGAAATTGCTTGGGTCGAAGAGATGCTTGGTCCTGGTACGTGAGGCCTCAAACTGGTACATGTCATCAGGGAAGTTGTCATCCTGCACAGCCGCATAGGCAGAAGCAAGATACGATGGGGCACTTTGGGCCGGTACAGCGACTTCCTTATAGCCAAACAGCGACCCCCACGCCTTGATGCCGGCATACTGTGAGGAGGCTACTGTCCGGTGAGGGCCCTTGACCAGGTCCAGCTCCCCTCGGAAGCTCTCTTCAGGGGTAAAGGAAGCAGAGCCCGCTTTGCGGATCTCAGCATCTCCGTCCCTGAAACGGACGACTTCCCCTGGAAAGCCAATGGCACGTTTGACGTAGAGCCGCTCAGCTACCGAACCGTCTTCATTCTTGTCGATGTTGACCAGGGAGAAGGTACCCATATACAGGATTTGTGAGAGGATGTCAAAAAAAGGACCCTTGGAGTCATACTCCGGATTATAGAAGGTGATGATGTCATCACGCTGGACCTGGCGGTTCTTGGAAAAGACCTTCGGTCCCCCAGGATAGACCTCGATGCCGTATATCGTCTTGCTTACAAAGACACGGTCCCCCACGTTCATGGTGGAGACCATCGAAGGCGAGGGTATGAGAAACAGCTGGAATATGTACTGGTTGATCAGGAGGACTGCAAAGACAGCAAAGACAAGGGCATCAGCCCACCCCTTAATTTCACCGATGACGGTGCGAGGCTTCTTGTTGGCCAGCTCATAGGCCTTCTCAGCCTTGCGTCGGGTCAATATCTGTACGGTCTTGTTTTCGAGAAACGTTAGCAGTGCATCCATATAAAGCAAACTATCACAATAGGTTCGAGTTGACAAGCAGAGCCTTGATAGATACCTTTAGGTATTATGAAAAGACATATTGAACTTCCCCAGGTCAAAGAGGTGCAGCTTCCTCAGCTTTTAGGCATGAGACCGGGCATATATATACTGACCCTGTTGGTAATTACAATCATCTTGCTGATTTTCCTGATAGGATTTCTCCCCGGAATCCTCAAGGGAGGTCGCTATGTAACCTTCACCAGCCCCCTTGCCCAGACCGGAGTATCAATAGATGGAACCTACCTGGGGGGCACCCCCTACCAGTTTTTTGTTCCCAGCGGGGAACATGAGGTTACCTTTACCAAAGGGGGGATCCCCATAGCAAGGAAGGCTCTCAATGTGGACCATCCGGTCTTTCTGACCTGGCTGTTCCACAGGACAGCAACGCTAAAAGCTGACCTGACAGGCCTTGCTGAACAAGAAAAAGCGACTATCAACCGATTCAACCTACAAGAGGTCATGGATACAAGCGCCATAACAGTGTTTGATGCCATCCACCCCTACCCTCCCGTGTTTGCAAACCTTGTGGGCGATGCCAAGGCCATGGGCCTAGACCAGTCGACCTTGCAAAAAAGTTTTGCACTGGCATCAGCCTACATAACCTCCCCTACGATGCTTTCAGACGCCCTTGAGGCAAAGGAGAGCATGGGTGGGACGACAGAGCTCATTGACAGGACTCTAGAGGCTGCCCAGCAGCTCTTTGATGCTGCAACAACTGCAGAAGTCGGCCTTCTCGGCACCGAACATCTTCTTGAAGGCAAACAGACGCTTCTCAAGGCTGGCGACTTTGAGCAGGCTGGCATATCCTATCCCTCCTCGTCCTTTGTCATGGGGAGCAGAGTCCCCCTGATCTTCCCTGAGACAAACAAGGCCGGCATCAGAGTAACAACCCCGTCTTTTACCATCGCGACCAGGCCGGTCAGCCAGTACCAGTGGGCGCTTTTCATCCAAGAGAACCCCCAGTGGGACAAGAGTCAGGCAGGAACACTGCAACAGCAGGGCCTTGCCGATGAATTCTATCTCAGCGGAATTCTACCGTCTGTGGTCTTTGCCACAGCAAAGCCAGTGCATAACATCAGCTACCATGCTGCGGAAGCCTTTTGTGCCTGGCTCTCTGAAAAGACCGGTAAAGAGGTATTCATACCAACTGAAGCAATGTGGACCCTTGCAGCCTTGCAGGCCAAGGATAAGACCTATACCAGGTCTCTGACCATTACCGACGACGACAGGACGGCTCCTGTAGCCATGCTTGGTGGACTCTGGGAGTTCACCCAGAGTCCCTACATCCCTCTACAACGCGTTACAGACTACCAGGAGGTAGCCAAACTGTATCAAACCTTCGCACACTCCTCTGCAGTCATAGTGAAGGGAGGAAGTTATCTCAACACCCCTTCCTCCATTGACGAGTTTACAGTGGGAGCTGTCGATACTACCGCCTGCGGCGACCTCATAGGGTTCCGCATCGCCTGGAATGACTAGATGAAACAGAATAAGAACAAGATTAAATTCCTACAAAAAAACAGAAAGGCATACTTTAACTATGAGGTCCTAGAGGATCTTGAGTGCGGTATAGCCCTGATGGGCACTGAAGTGAAATCCATCAGGGAGGGCAAGTTCAGTTTCTCCGACAGCTATGTCACTGTCTCCAGCCATGCCCTGACCCTGGTAGGACTGACCATCCAGCCCTACACGCACGGCAACCTCAACAACCACGAACCTTTGCGCAATAGGCGGCTGCTTGCCCACAAGGCTGAGATCAAGAAGTTCAAGCGCAAGGTTGACGAAAGAGGCTTCACCCTCATCCCCACCTCCATCTACCTAAAAGGCAACCT